>JAZORW010000001.1:0-4334 GCA_045656805.1 Eubacteriales bacterium
TGGGGGTGAAGCCCTTTTTCTACGTGTACGAGGGGGAGAGGTTTCTCTTCGCATCAGAGATGAAGGCACTACTGAAGCACCCCTCTGTAAAGCCACAAATCGACAGGGTGGGGCTGTGGCAGCTACTGTACCTTTCCCCCGTCACTCTGCCCGGGAAGAGTGTGTTTTCTAAAATTCAAGAGCTGCTTCCAGGGGAATGCTGTACCTTGACAAAAGAGGGATTTCAAAAATATAAATACTTCACTCTGCGTGCCACCCCCCATACCATGACGCGGGACGAAACGGTGGCATATACCCGCTTCCTCCTGGAGGATGCCATCGGGCGGCAGCTGGTGTCTGACGTGCCCCTGTGCTGCTTCTTATCCGGGGGGCTGGATTCCTCTATTGTCAGTGCAGTGGCGGCGGCGGAATATAGACGGCGGGGCATGGGGCTGGATACCTATTCCTTTGAATATGAGGGCAACGAGTATGCCCCCACCCTGTTCCAGCCTAACCCGGACGACCGCTATGCAGTGATGATGGCGGAGTATATCGGTGCCTCCCATACCGTCCTGCGTGCCACCAGCGATGGCGTGGCAGAGGCACTTCTGCCATCGGTTGTGAGCAGAGATTTCCCCGGGCAGGCGGATATTGATTCCTCCCTTCTGTATTTCTGCTCTCAGGTCAAGAAACGGCATACCGTAGCCCTGTCAGGAGAGTGTGCCGACGAGATCTTTGGGGGGTACCCATGGTTTTATCGCCCTGAGATGCTGGGGCGTGATTTCTTCCCATGGATACACGACCCCCACGCCCGTATTCGCCTGTTCCGTGAGGAGGCTGTGGAGGCAGAGGAGGGGTATGCCTACTTATCTCAGGTGTACCGCCAAACCGTTGCCGAAACGCCCCTGCTTGACGGGGAGGAGCCGGAGGATAAGCAGGCGAGAGTGGCGTGCAAGCTGTCTGTGGAGTATTTCATGGCGTCACTGCTGGAGCGGAAGGATCGCATGAGTATGGCACACGGGTTAGAGGTGCGGGTGCCCTTCTCGGACCACCGCATTTTGGAATTTATCTATAACGTACCTTGGAAGATCAAATACGAGGGAGGCGTGGAGAAGGCACTGCTGAGAAACGCCATGGCGCCCTATCTGCCAAACGAAATTCTCTACCGTAAGAAGAGCCCCTATCCTAAAACCCATAATCCAAGCTATGAGGCGGCAGTACACGCCATGCTCCGTGAAAGGTTAAATAGACCCGATAGCCGCCTGAGAGAGCTGCTGGCAGGCGGGGCCCTGGAGGCACTGGAGGCAGGGGGAGATGTAACCTGGCAGGGTCAGCTGATGGGCAAACCCCAGATGCTGGCGTGGCTTTTGCAGTTTGACTTTTTCCTTGACCGGTACGGGGTGGAATTTACCCGCTAAAATATGGGATTGCCCCGCCACAAATAGGAGTGGCGGGGCGTTTTATAAGTTGACATGGGCGATGGGCTGTGCTACAATATACACTAAGAAAGTTTTGTCTTTCTAAGAAAGACAAGGAGGTGTGCTATGAAGAAGAATCAGATACTGACCCTGTCGGTCACAGACCTGAATAATCTGGGCTACGGTGTGGCACACCTGAATGGCTTCACCGTGTTTGTGGCAGGGGCCATTGACGGGGAGGAGGTAGAGGCACGGGTGATTTTGGTAAAGCCCACCTATGCCGTCTGCCGTCTGGAAAGGGTGCTGAAGGCATCCCCCCACCGTATCACCCTTACCTGTCCCCATAGCGGGTGCGGTGGCTGTGCTTACGGACATATTACCTACGCCCATGAGTGTGAGCTAAAGGCGGGCTACGTCCGCTCTGCCTTCCGCCGTGCGGGGTTAGACCCCACCGTGATGCCCGTCTCCGTAGCCATCCATGAGGGGGCACCTAAGGAGCTGCATTACCGCAATAAGGCACAGTATCCCGTATCCTCTGACGGCCACGGTGGGTACACCCTGGGCTTCTTTGCCCCCAAAAGTCACCGTGTGGTAGAGGCGGCAGATTGCCCCCTGCAGGACAGACGCTTCCAGCCCATTCTAAATACCCTGCGTGGATGGCTCAGCACCCACGGGGTGCCCGCCTACGATGAGACCACGGGGCAGGGGCTGATCCGCCACGTATATCTCCGTGCCTCCCATGCATTCCCCCAGGTGCTGCTCACCCTGGTGCTGACCCAAGATGCCCTGCCTGCTAAAGAGGAGCTGGTAGCCACCCTGCGTGCCGCCCACCCCGAGATCGTGGGCATTCTGGTGAATATTAACGCCGAGGATACCAACGTGATCTGCGGCAAGACCTGGCGTACCCTGTGGGGCAGAAACCATCTGGCGGACAGGCTGGGTGGCGTTACCCTGAAGATCCCCGCCCCTGCCTTCTATCAGGTGAACCACGATGCCGCCGAGGCACTGTATGCCAAGGCAAAGGAACTGGCAGACCTTCACGGCAGTGAAGAGCTGGTGGACCTGTACTGCGGATGCGGCTCTATTGGTCTTTCTATGGCAGATAAGGCAAGGCGTGTGGTGGGTATCGAGATCGAGCCCTCTGCCGTTGCCTATGCTAAGGAAAATGCTACTCTTAACGGCATCCAAAACGCCCACTTTTGGTGCGGCGACGCAGGAAAGCCGGAGGCACTCTTGTCCTCTGCTATAGAGGAGCTGTCCCTTGACCCCCAGGTGGTGGTCTTAGACCCCCCTCGTAAGGGCTGTACCCCCGCCCTCCTGTCATACCTGGCAGAGAGGAAGATCCCCAAAATCGTATACGTTTCCTGTAACCCCGAGACCCTGGCCCGGGACGCCGCCCAGCTCATTTCTTTGGGATATGAAATGGGCGCGGTTTATCCTTTTGATTTGTTTCCTCGTACGGGGCATGTCGAGTCCGTCGTTCGTCTGTCACGAAAATGAGCCGAATCGGCTTGAAATAGGCAAATCAAGCCTTTTAGAGCGATTTTGAGATAAAAATTTCAAAAATCGGTGTTCAAAACTAAAAAATGCCCCAAGTTTGCGTTGGGACAAATGTTAGTTTTGAGCAAAACTCGAAAATACAATTTACAGCAGTACGGTATAACATATCGAAAGGAGAGTATAGTCATGACAGATGAACAAAAGAAGCTTATAAGAGAACAATTATTTCTCGCCACTGATTTTCAGAAAAAGTGGAATAAATATCTAAAAGCTTTTGGAAAGGATTTAGATGAACTCTTCGGCACTGACTATGATAAAAAAAGACGCCTCTCCGAGGGACTTGAACACTTATTAAACAATAGATTGTCAGATGCCTACCATGTGATACGTCATTTAGAATCTGCTTGTGTAACCAATTCCGACAAACAAATTTTTGATAGACTAATTAAACTTTGCTTGAATGAGGAAGAGATGGCAATGGTTAAAGTTGGAGATTGGGTAAAGCAAAGCCATGGTGGGTATTATCAAATCATCAAACGTACATCGGATTACGTCGTTATCAAACAGGCTTTCGACCATAAATTTGTTTATGCAAAACAATCTGCAAACGTTGACGGTTTTGCCATTGAATTAACCGATTTGAAAACCTATCAATTTGTTGAAAAAGAAGATTTGCGGACAATCAAAAGCTTTTTTGCAAATAACCCCGATGAAGAAGCGAATTTTTTGCGCTATACCGATACAATGCTTTCCTTGAGAGAGGAAATTCTTAAAGCAAATTTCAAAGAAGCTGAATGGGAATTCAGACAGTTCGGTTTTTACCTTTGTACGCTTGAAAAAGTTGCGTTTATTGTCAATTTGAAAGACTATGGCGACCATATTGGCGTAACCTATGGTTTTACATCTATCGTAGACCAAGACCATTTGAGACATTACGGTGAAAACAACAGTGATATAAAAATACGTTTTCATTCAGTGATAAAAACCGATCAAGATAATATAGCTGTTGCAAGCGAAATAAAAAGAGTATATGATACATATTTAAACAGATCGAAAGATGAAATATTGTTGCTGAAAAAAGAGCGACAAAAGCAGTTTTTGCAAAAAATAGCCGATAAAATGAAGCCGCTTGGTTTCAAGAAAAAGGGCGCAAAATGGACAAGACCTTTGGAATGTGATTTTTGCTTGGAATTTGAAGCTCAAAAATCCCAATGGTCTGATGAGTATTATTTCAATGTGTGTGTATATCACAAAGACGTTCACTTTCCGCAATGTTACGGCACACGCCTCAATACTAACGGAAAAGGCATTTACAATTGGCAGTTAATGACGGATGAAGAATTAAATTGTTTGTTAGAAGAAGCAATACAAAATATTTTGATACCGATTATCAATACTCCGCTTGCCGAACTCGGCACACGAAAAGAAATATGGCAA
>JAZORW010000002.1:0-5114 GCA_045656805.1 Eubacteriales bacterium
TATCGACGCCGATCTGTACGTGGGAGCCCTCGATCTCTGCGGTCATTGCCTTACCGATATCGTGGAGCAGACCTGCCCGCTTCGCTACCATGGAGTCCAGACCCATCTCGTCGGCAATGACGCCTGCCAAGAGGGAGACCTCAATGGAGTGACGCAGTACGTTCTGTCCGTAGCTGGTACGGTACTTCAGGCGACCCAGCAGCTTCACCAGCTCGGGGTTCAGGCCGTGTACGCCTGCCTCGAAGGTGGCCTTTTCGCCGGCCTGCTTCATAGAGCTCTCCACCTCGCGGCGAGCCTTCTCCACAGTTTCTTCAATACGGGTGGGGTGGATACGGCCGTCGGACACCAGCTTCTCAAGAGCGATGCGGGCGATCTCGCGGCGGACGGGGTCAAAGCCGGATACGGTAATGACCTCGGGGGTATCGTCGATGATCAGCTCAACGCCGATCAGGGTCTCAATGGTGCGAATGTTACGACCCTCACGGCCGATGATGCGTCCCTTCATATCCTCGTTGGGCAGTGCCACAACCGAGATGGCGGACTCGCTGACGTGGTCAGCGGCACAGCGCTGAATTGCCAGGGACAGGATCTCCTTTGCCTTTTCGTCAGCCTCCTCGCAGAAGGATGCCTCGTACTCAGCCAGCTTCTTTGCGGTTTCGTGGGCGATCTCGTCAGCCTTACGGTTGACCAGCTCTGCCTTCGCCTCCTCGGCGGTCATGGCAGCAACCTTCTCCAGTGCGTGGAGCTGCTCCTCCAGCTGGGCACTCAGGCGAACCTTCAGCCCCTCTGCCTCGGAGAGTTTCTCTCCCAAAGTTGCCTCTCTGCGCTCCAGAGCCTCAACCTTACGGTCGATGGTCTCCTCCTTCTGCGCGATGCGGCGCTCCTGCTGGGACACCTCACGTCTGCGTTCCTTCAGATCGGCCTCTGCCTCGTCACGCTGACGGATGATTTCAGATTTCGTTTCAATGAGCATTTCTTTTTTTCTGGTTTCCGCCTGATGCAGTGCGGTTTCCAGAATTTGCGTGGCCTGCTTCTCAGCAGAACCGATCTTAGCCTCAGACACCTTGCGACGCCATACGTAACCGACGGCATAACCGACGATCAGCGCTGCAAAGCCGATGACCAAGCCCCAATACCATTCCATCATGGTTCCTCCTTTTCTTTTGATGCTTGAAGGAGGGCAATCTCCACCGACCCCCCGAACCAGGGGAAGCCGACACTATGGGGAAGTGCATCTATTACACAGGGCATAGCCCTGACGGCTGGTGGAGTGACCTCCGAAATTCAGTCGGGATTGCATCTCGCGGGTGGCGTATAGCCCTCTCCGAGAGGGGAACAATCTACAATATATTATAAACTTTCCACCGGGGGATGTCAAGCAAAAGCCACAAGAAAGGCAAATCTGCCAAAAAGATACCCGAAAACTGCTTTTTTTGCCAAAAACAGGGGATATTTTAGCACTCGGAGCCATCAATTTACAATTTGTTCATAGTTTTTGCCCCGAAAATTCTTGACAATCCCCAGAAAACGGGGTATATTAAAGTCACAGATTAGCACTCACGGCAAATGAGTGCCAAAACAGTGAGAGGAGTGACAGACCTGTGGAGATCAGCGAACGTAAAAAACGCATTCTGAAGGCAATCGTCGAGGCACACATCGCCTACGGTGAGCCTGTGGGTAGTAAATACCTGGCCCTGAAGGAGCAGCTGTCCTGCTCTCCCGCCACCATTCGAAACGAGATGGCAGAGCTGGAAAGCATGGGCTTTCTGGAGCAGCCCCACACCTCTGCGGGCAGAGTGCCCAGTGAGGCGGGCTACCGCTTCTACGTAAACTCTCTTCTGGAGAGATACAATATGACCCAGAACGAGCTGCGACAGATCAACGCCAGCCTGAACAGCAAGCTGTCTGAATTAGATCAGATCCTGGCAGAGGCATCCCGTATGGCCTCCCGCTTTACCAACTATCCCTCCATTGCGGCTACCCCCCGTGCTATGGGCGTTGCCATTGACCGCTTTGACGCCATGTATATTGACGCCAACACCTTCGCCCTGACCATGCTGCTGCGTGGCGGCAACGTCAAAAGCAAGCGGATCCGCACCACCATCCCTCTGACCGAGGGCGAGCTGGACTATCTGGTGGGTCAGCTGAACCTGCACCTGGCAGGGAAGAGCCCCGAGAGCCTGACCATCCCCGTCATTGTGGAGATGGAGCACGCCATGGGCGGTCTGGCACCTGTGGTCAGTCCCCTGGTGAAGATCATTTACGAGACCATGCAGGCCTACGACGCAGGCGAGCTGAGGGTAGAGGGCGTTAATCGCCTCCTGGGCATCCCCGACTATTCGGATATGGATGAGATCAAGTCCCTCTTCCATCTGTTTGAACAGAAGGAGGATCTGCTCAGCGTCATCTCCCGGGATAGCGGACCCGACGATATTCAGGTGCGTATCGGCCGTGAGAATGCGGTGGACGGCATGGGCAACTCTGCCATGGTATGGAGAACCATTCGCTCCGGCGACAGGGTGCTGGGTGCCATCGGTATCATCGGCCCCAGACGAATGGATTACAGTAAGGTGATTTCTATTATTGACAATTTGGCCCTGGGGATCGACAATCTCCTGACTAGCTCAGAGGGCGAAGAAATATAAGGAGAGATCCATGAAGGAACAAGAAACCCAGAACCAAGAAACCAAAGCCGCTGAGGAAACCCGGGTGGCAGAGGAAACCAAGACCCAAAGCCAGGAAGAGGTGCTGACAGCCCAGCTGGCGGAGGCAAATGACAAGTATCTGAGAATGCTGGCGGAATACGACAATTTCCGCCGCCGTAGCCAGAAGGAAAAGGAGCATCTGTGGAGCGAGGCGGTGGCAGACACCGTAGGGGCTATCCTGCCCATCGCAGATAATCTGGAAAGAGCCTCCGGTGCACTGGGTGACCCCGAGGCCATCCGTGAGGGGCTGGCTATGATCGACAAGGCACTGTCCGACACCCTGGCGAAGCTGGGGGTAGAGGCATACGGCGAGAAGGGCGAGCCCTTCGACCCTGCACGGCACAACGCCGTGATGCACACCGAGGATCCCGATATGGGAGAGAACCTGGTGGGCGAGGTCTTCCAGCGGGGCTACCGCCTGGGGGATAAGATCATTCGCTTTGCAATGGTGAAGGTCGTTAACTAAGAAAAATAAAAAACAATATACACATTTTTAAGGAGAGAGATCTCCGAGGAGGAAACTATTATGGCAAAAATCATTGGTATTGACTTGGGTACCACCAACTCTTGCGTGGCAGTATTTGAGGGCGGCGAGCCCATCGTAATTCCCAATCCCGAGGGAGCAAGAACCACCCCTTCCGTGGTGGCAACCTCCAAGACGGGTGAAAGACTGGTTGGCCAGGTGGCAAAGCGCCAGGCTGTATCCAACCCCGATAACACCATCGTGTCTATTAAGCGTGACATGGGTACCGACACCCGTGTGGATATGGCGGGCAAGAAGTATACCCCCCAGGAAATTTCCGCTATGATCCTGCAGAAGCTGAAGGCAGATGCAGAGGCATACCTGGGCACCACCGTGAGCCAGGCGGTCATCACCGTTCCCGCATACTTCTCTGACGCACAGCGTCAGGCAACCAAGGACGCAGGTAAGATCGCAGGCCTGGAGGTTCTGCGTATTATCAACGAGCCTACCGCCGCAGCTCTTGCCTACGGTATGGATAAGGAAGACGCACAGAAGATCATGGTATTCGACCTGGGCGGCGGTACCTTCGACGTATCCCTTTTGGAAATTTCCGACGGCGTATTCGAGGTACTGGCTACCGCAGGTAACAACCGTCTGGGCGGTGACGACTTCGACCAGAAGATCATCGACTGGCTGGCAGATACCTTTGCCGCAGAGAACGGCGGTCTGGACCTGCGCCGTGACAAGATGGCTCTCCAGAGACTGAAGGAGGCCGCTGAGAAGGCAAAGATCGAGCTGTCCGGCACCATGTCCACCCAGATCTCCCTGCCCTTCATCACCGCTGACGCCACCGGTCCCAAGCACCTGGAGGCTACCCTCAGCCGTGCGAAGTTCGACGAGCTGACCCGCCACCTGGTAGAGGCTACCATGGTTCCCACCAAGCAGGCACTGTCCGATGCGGGCATTTCCGTATCCGAGATCTCTAAGGTGCTGATGGTAGGCGGCTCCTCCAGAATTCCCGCCGTACAGGAGGCTGTAAAGCGTCTGATCGGTAAGGATCCCTTCAAGGGCATTAACCCCGACGAGTGCGTAGCCATCGGTGCCGCCATTCAGGCAGGCGTGCTGGGCGGCGAGGTCAAGGACCTGCTGCTGCTGGACGTTACCCCCCTGTCCCTGGGTATTGAGACCCTGGGCGGTGTGTTCAACCGTATTATCGACCGCAACACCACCATTCCCGTAAAGAAGAGCCAGATCTATTCCACCGCAGCTGACGGTCAGACCTCCGTTGAGATCCACGTTCTGCAGGGTGAGAGAGATATGGCAGCCGGCAATACCACTCTGGGTCGCTTCTCTCTGGACGGCATTGCTCCCGCACCCCGCGGCATTCCCCAGATCGAGGTAACCTTTGATATCGACGCCAACGGTATCGTAAACGTAACCGCTACCGATAAGGGCACCGGTAAGGAGCAGCACATCACCATCACCTCCTCCACCAACATGAGCCAGGAGGACATCGACCGTGCAGTGGCTGAGGCTGAAAAGCACGCCGAGGAGGACAAGAAGGCAAAGGAGGCAGTGGAGACCAAGAACCACGCCGAGAGCCTGATCTTCCAGATGGAGAAGACCCTGACCGATGCAGGTGATAAGTTCACCGAAGAAGATAAGAAGCCTGTGAACGAGGCTATGGACCGCCTGAAGGAGACCCTGAAGGGTGGCGACACCGATGCCATTAAGGCAGACACCGAGGCACTGGAGAAGGCATTCTATCCTCTGGCAGAGAAGATGTATGCCGAGGCTCAGCAGGCACAGCAGGCTCAGGGCGGTGCCGCCGGTGGTGACGGTACCTACTACGGTGCTGATTTCGAGGATAAGACCGATAAGTAAGTCAGGGGACGGCACGCCGTCACCTGTGAGCCGAGGGGGCACAGCCCCCTTGGCTATCTTCG
>JAZORW010000003.1:0-18572 GCA_045656805.1 Eubacteriales bacterium
CCCAGGCATACTATGCCAAGGAGGAGGGGCTCACCTCCGTCACCACCGAAACGGGTGCGGGACAGTGGGGCACCGCCCTGTCTATGGCCTGTGCCTTCTTTGGCCTGGACCTGACCGTATATATGGTAAAGAGCAGCAGCATTCAGAAGCCCCACCGCCGTGAGGTGATCAATACCTACGGTGCCAAGGTCATTCCTTCCCCCTCTGATACCACTGAGGCGGGTAGAAAGATTCTGGCCGAGTTCCCCGGCACCGGCGGCTCTCTTGGCTGTGCTATCAGTGAGGCGGTAGAGACCGCCCGCAAGACCCCCAAGTCCCGCTATCTGCTGGGCAGCGTGCTGGACCACGTGATGCTGCACCAGTCTGTAATCGGTCTGGAGAGTAAGATCGCTATGGATAAGTACGGCATCGTGCCCGACGTTGTCATCGGCTGTGCCGGTGGTGGCAGTAACCTGGGCGGCTTGATCGCCCCCTTCATGGTGGGTAAGCTGCAGGGTAAGAATACCCACACCCGCTTCGTAGCGGTAGAGCCTGCCTCCTGCCCCTCTATGACCCGCGGTAAGTACGTATACGACTACTGCGATACGGGTAAGACCACCCCTATGGCACGTATGTACACCCTGGGATGCGGCTTTATGCCCAGCCCCAGCCATTCCGGCGGTCTTCGCTACCACGGCATGAGCCCTGTGATCTCCAAGCTGTATCACGATGGATACATGGAGGCTGTGTCCGTCGAGCAGACCGAGGTCTTCCGTGCCGCAGTGCAGTTTGCCCGCTGTGAGGGTATCCTCCCCGCACCTGAGTCCTCCCACGCCATTAAGGTGGCAATGGACGAGGCACTGAAGTGCAAGGAGACCGGCGAGAAGAAGGTGATCCTCTTCGGCCTGACAGGCACCGGATACTTTGATATGACCGCCTATGAGGCATTCAATAACGGTGCAATGACCGACTACATCCCCACTGAGGAGGATCTGCGTCGGGGTCTGGACACCATCCCCCACATCCCCCAGAATATGGAGGCACTGGGAGAGTAACAAGAAAAGAGGACTCACGTGAGTCCTCTTTTTTATAGATACGTCCGCATTTCGTGGGCTAGCTCGTCCTCAAGAGAAATGAGACGGTGGGCAATGCGGCGGGAATCCTCGTCGGCGGCACCGTATTTGCACAGGTATCTGGAGAGAGATTTAATGCCCATGTTACATCCGTCCATCATAAGAGATGCAATGGCGGCATCCCTGTTCTGGCTCATAAGGCGGAGCCTGGTTTTCATGTGGGACATGTTCTCCACCATGGGGTTGGGTTTCTTGCCCTCGTAGCCCAGACGGTGCAGGGCCTTGCCTACCTCCTCCCGCAGCTCCTCGTGGGCTGCTCTGTTTTTCTTGAGATATTGCTTTAGGGCAGGGGACTGGGCGTGCCGTGCCACGTCGTCAATAGAGCTGATGCCCATTTGCACGCCGCTGTCGCACTGCTTCAGCAGCTCAATCGTATCTTGTTTCACCATATAAATCACCTCGCTTTGGCTTTAGTGTACCCAAAAGGGTGATAAATATGAAAAAAGGCACCCGCAGGTGCCTTTTTATTTTAGAAAATTTTTCCCGGGTTGAGTATGCCCTTGGGGTCGAAGGCGGCTTTGATGCCACGCATCAGCTCCAGCTGTGTCTCCCCCAGGTCCAGTGCCAGATAGGGCTTCTTGGCGTGGCCTATGCCATGCTCACCTGATACTAGGCCCCGTAGCTCGCGGGCCTTTTGGTACAGGCGGTCAAATGCCTGTGCCAGCACCTGTTTCCATGCGTCCTCGCCCAGGTCGTCCCGACAGACGTAGACGTGCAGATTGCCGTCTCCCGCATGGCCGAAGGAGGGGATGCGGACCCCCAGCTCACGGGATACGGTGTGGATGTATTCTACAAACCGGTCAATGGTATTTCTGGGCACCACCACGTCGCACTCGTCCATTTCGGTGGTGGACGCCTTAATGGCCTCCAGAAATGCCCCGCGGGCAGACCAGACAGAGCCCTTTCGCTCTTCGGTATCTACGATAAACGCATCGGTGGCACCGCAGTCCAGGCACAGCTGTGCCACACGGTCGATCTCCTTGTCCACCACCTCACGGTCATTGCCGTCCACGGTGAGGATCAGATAGGCGGGAGAACGCTTATCGGGGAAGTTCTTGCCTAAATATTCCTCTGCAAACAGGATGGTTCCCTGCTCCATAAACTCAATGGCGGTAAGAGAGGCACGGCTGCGGATCAGGGTAGGCACCGCACGGATGGCGGGACCGATCTCGGGGAAGGGTACCAGCAGGGATACCGTCAGCTTGGGTAGGGGGACCAGCTTCAGGGTGGCCTCTGTAATGACGGCTAGGGTGCCCTCAGAGCCTACCAATAGATCCTTCAGAGAAAAGCCGGAGCTGTTCTTAACCACCTTGCCCCCCAGGTTTAGAATTTCACCGCTGGGTAGCACGCAGGTCAGCCCACGGACGTAGTCACGGGTGGTGCCGTACTTCACGGCACGCATGCCCCCTGCGTTGGTGCTGATGTTACCACCGATGGTGGCACTCTTTTCACCCGGATCGGGGGGATAGAGGAAATCGTGGGCCTCGCAGAAGGCGGCCAGCTCCATCAGCAGAACCCCGGGCTGTACCGTCACCGTCAGGTTTTCTTCGTCCAGCTCCAGAATTTGGTTCATATCGGTCATATCCAAGAGAATACCGCCGTATAGGGGCACTGCGGCACCTACCAGACCCGTACCGCTGCCACGGGGCACCACGGGGATGCACCTCTCATTGGCATAGGCCATGATTTTAGACACCTCTTGGGTTGTGGATACCTGGATCAGCACCTCGGGTCGCCCGGAGACACCGCCCAGCTCGTCATGGCAGTAGTCCTGGCTGATCTCCTCGCCCACACGGATACGGGAGGGGTCTACCATGGCGGTGAGGGCGACAATATCTGATTGTGAAACAGAGTTATACAATGCTTTCACCTCCACGAATTTTCTCGATAAGCTGGGGCACCACCTTGAACACGTCACCCACCACGGCTACGTGCGAGATATCGAAAATGGGTGCCTGGGGATCGCTGTTAATAGACAGGATCAGGTCGCTGCCCTTCATGCCGGAGGCATACTGAACAGAGCCCGAAATGCCCAGATTGATAATCAGCTTTGGCTTTACAGTGCGGCCGGATAGACCGATCTGCCGCTTGGCATCGATCAGCCCCATTTCCACCAGGGGACGGGTGCCCGCCAGCTGGCCACCCAGCACTTCACACAGCTCTTTTGCCATAGCCAGATCCGCCTCCTTTTGGAAGGCGCGGCCACATGCCACGATGACCTCTGCCTCAGAGATATCCATCTCCTTGGGCTTTTGGGTCTGGCTGACCACCCGGGTCCTGCTTTCCAGCATCTCGGGGGTGATCTCCATTTGCACCACCCTGCCAAGAGCCTCTTGGGTGCGGGGTGCGGGGGTAAAGACCTTATATCTGGCGGTGCAGAATTGGGGTCTGGCATTCGGGGTGATGATCTGTGCCATAATGTTCCCGCCAAAGGCAGGGCGGATCTGCACAAGATCTGTATTTTCCTTCATTTCCAGCACGGTGCAGTCTGCCGTCAGGCCGGTTTTGCATCTGGCAGCAATGCGAGGAGCCAGAGACCGCCCCAGATTGGTGGCACCCACCAGAACGCTGGAGGGCTTTACCTTCTGGGTGAAGTCATAAAAGGCGGCGGTGTATGGCCCGATGCGGAAATCAGACAGCTCGGGATGGTCGTAGGTATAGACGCAGTCGGCACCGTAGTGCAGCAGCTCCTCAGCTACTGCCTCCACGCCGTGACCGATCACCAGGGCGTATACGGGGTGCCCTGTCACACCGGCAAGCTCCTTTGCCTTCCCCAGCAGCTCAGGCACCACGGGGTGGAAGCTACCGTCCCATATCTCACAGTAGACAGCCACGCCACGCCACAGGCTCTTGTCGACGGTGGGCTTATTTTCCTCCTCCCAGGTGATAGCACCCTGGGGGCTTTTCTTCACACACAGCTTACAGCTCTTACACCCTGCATTCAGGCTAAGAGTCCCGCCCTCGTAGGTCAGGGCACCAAAGGGGCAGACCTGGATCAGCTGCTCTGCTATTTCAGGTGTGATTTTATCTTGATGAATGAGAATTCCCACGCTCTGCCTCCTTAAATGAATTTTTTATCCTTCAGAATTTCGTAGATGCTGTCTGCCAGGGTCTTGTCATCCCCCTCCAACAGCTGTCTTTCCCCTGCCTTTTCAGGGGAGAAGATACGCTCTACCTGGGTGGGAGAGCCTCTCAGCCCCAGGGTGGCTTCGTCGGCCTTTGGCAGGTCAGCCACGCTCCATACGGAGATCACGTCCTCCTCCTTTGCCGCCTTCTTTCTGAGATAAGAGGGCAGGCGAGGGGTGTTGGCATCCTTTTCAATGGTGATAAGGCAGGGCAGGGTCAGGGTTGCGGTCTGCAATACACTGTCCATATCTGCCACCACGGTGATAGTCTTCTCGTCGGATGCGAGGATCTGGGTGACGTTTGCCATGTGGTCAATGCCCAGCTTTTCTGCCAGCTCGGGCCCCACCTGGGCGGTATCGCCGTCGGTGGTCTGCTTTCCGCAGATAATCAGGTCATAGTCACCCATTTTCTCCACACCCAGGGCCAGGGCCTGGCTGGTGGCGGCAACGTCCGCACCACCGAACTTGCGGTCAGAGAGCAATACGCCACCCTCAGCCCCCATCCACACCGTTTCCATCAGTGCGGCCTTGGCAGGGGGAGGCCCCATAGATAGGGTTCTCACCACGCCTCCTGTCTGTTCGGATAGCTGAAAGGCTGCCTCCAGGGCAAAGAGATCGTAGGGGTTTAATTTGCTCTCTACTCCGTTGCGGATCAGCACGCCCGTCACGGGGTCTACGTTGACGCGAGAGCTACCGGGCACCTGCTTTACACATACAAGAATTTTCAAAAAGAAAGTCCTCCAAAAGCATACAAAATATCACTTATAGAATAGCATACTCTCCCCCTGAATACAACAAAAAAAGACCCCCAAAAACGCTTTTGTGAAAAGCCTACAAAACCGCCCCATCGCTTTTCGTGGGGCTTCCATAAAAGAAGATCTCCCCATGCCCGAAAGGGCAGGGGAGAGGGGGAAGCCTATTGCTCTAAAAGCTCATACGCCTTGGCCAGGAGGGCGTTCTTACGCTTCATATCCAGGCGGTTACAGATGGAGAGCAGTTCTCTTTCTATATCTCCACGGAGATGGGGGAGGGGGGAGTCGGTGGGAGTGAAGGTAGGGCGGTCACCCTCTCCTGCAAGGCTGTCCTTGCCCCGGGGGCTGTCGGAATAGAAATAGGAAACCGGCACCTCGAAAAAATCCGCAATCAGCTTGATCTTGTCTGCCCGTGGCTGGGCCCCCTTTTTCCATCCGCTGATAGACCCACGGGTCACCTTCAGATGGGGGATCTTCTCTCCCAGGTTGGATATCTCAAATCCACGCAGACGGCATAGCCCCTGAATTTTTTCGTAGAGTGTCATGGTACCTCCAAAACAAATAAATTACTTTGCTTTTTTGAAAAAAGCCCTTGACAGGCTCAGGATCCCGTGATAAACTAAACACAACAAAACAAAATGCGAACAAAACACTATATAAAAACCAATAAATATCAGATTTTATACATACATTTGTCGCGTTTCTTTGTACTAAACATCTTATCACAAAACTAAACAAAAGTCAAGTATAGAAGCGAAAAAGGAGGAAGTATGGACAGATTTTACACCTGTGAGGAAGTGGCAGAGATGTACCGAGTCAAGGTTTCTACCGTCTGGTCCTGGATCAGAGAGGGAAAGCTGCGTGCCGTTAAGATCGGTAAAAACTATCGCATTGATAAACAGTCCCTGGCAGAAGACGAGAAACGCAAATACAGTGCCACGTAAAAGGCGACCCTTAGCGTGAGCTCCGCTGAGAGCATTATGCTGAACAGCCATCGCCCACACCTCACGGCTACGGTCTAAACGAAAAAGAGAGGATGCTTCGGTTTTTCCGATACATCCTCTCTCTGTTTTTTAGCGGCACGTCGCCATCTTAGGTCAGATCTTTCTCAGGCATTCTACAGTACGCTCGATGAGCCCCACGGTAGCGGCACTGCTTTCGGGGGTGACTGCCTCGCAGGGCTGAGAGCCCTTTACGCAGTCGATAAAATAGCGGATCTCCCCTGCGTAGCCGTCTACGTCGGAGATGTTGATGCCCGTTTCACCGATCTTCTCGGTATCGTCCAGGCTGACGGGCTCGTTGTTCTCCAGCAGCTGACCGTTCTTCAGCATCAGGTTTCCGTTTTCAAAGACAGCCCTGAAGTCTGCGCCGAAGGCCACCTTCTGGTCGTTATACCAGCCGGTCTCGATATTGACGGTGAAGCCGTCGTACAGATAGTTGGCAAAGGCGTAGTTGGTATATCCCTCGGTCATGGGCTTATAGATGCCCACGATATCTAAGGGGTCTCCGAATATAGACTGCACGTAGTCCACGTCGTGGACCATCAGGTCCAGCAGCACGTGGCCGCTCTTCTTTTCGTCCAGGAACCAGTTCTCCCAGCTCCACAGGGGTGCCTGGCTGAACCGACGCAGGCTCAGCATCTGCAGCTTACCGTACTTTTGGCTTTGAATAATGCCCTTCAGATAAATGTATGCGTTCATGAAGCGTACCACGTGGGCGGTCATATACCGCTTCCCCGTCCGCCTGATGACGTCCAGCAGCATCTCTGTTTCCTGTGCGGTACGTCCCATGGGCTTCTCAGACAGCACGTGTGCCCCCGCCTCCATTGCCTTCACTGCCTGCTCCGCATGCATGTAGGTAGGTGTGCAAAGGTCTACGATATCGGGCTTCTCCTTGAGCAGCAGCTCGTCTATATCCGAGTAAAGACGGGCGTTCAGGTCTCCCGCCTTCCGCTTCAGCATATCGGTACGCACGTCGCACAGTGCCACGATCTCCACGTCCTGCATCTTACGGTAGATGCTCAGGTGCAGGCCGCCCATGCCGCCTACGCCGATCAATGCGATCTTCATTATTCCATCTCTCCTAACAGTTTCTCAAGGTATGCCTTGGTTTCAATAATATCCTTACGCTGCTGCTCTCCCGAGATCTCACGCTCGATGGTGAGGCTGCCGTCGTATCCGACCTCCTTCAGCCGTCTCAGGAAGACGGGGAAGTTGACCTTGCCATCGCCCACCTTGACCTCACGCCCCAGCTTCATACCGCAGGTGGGGTAGAAGCCGTCCTTTGCGTGGATCCCGCGGACGTATTTTCCGATCACGTCAAGGGCGTCAGTGGGATTTGCCTTCCCGTACAGGATCAGATTGGCAGTATCCAGATTGATGCCCACGTTCCCCGTGCCGATCTCCTCGATAAAGCGGAGGAGAGTGGTAGGGGTCTCCTGACCCGTCTCAAAGAGGAACCACTGATCCTGCTCCTTCAGATACCCGCACAGCTCCCGCAGGGTCTCCAGGATCTCGGGATAGGTGGGATCGCAGGGGCACTCAGGTAAGAAGCCTGCGTGGGTGATCACGTCGGTGACGCCGATCTTTTTTGCAAAATCCGCACCCAGCTTCAGTTCCTCCATTCTCTGCTCCCGCCATTTGCGGGGTACGATACCCAGGGTGGAGGGACCTTCGGTGAAATTCCAGGCAGAGGGGCCGCTCCAGCCCACCCAGTGGGCGGTGACGGTGATGCCGTGCTTGCGTGACGCCTCTTTTACCAGCTGTGCCATTTCATCTGTGTGGAGGCTCTTGCTCCAGCAGGTGGTCTGGCAGTTATCAAAGCCCATTTCACGCATGCGTTTGAATTTTTCCTCAATATCGGGACTCAAAAAGGTCTGAACGCCTACCTTCATATACATTCTCCTATAGCTGCTTACGTTTGAAGCATTTTGCCTTGTATATATTATAGCACATACCCGATGGCATTTCGATACTCTGCACATAGCATATGCAACGAAAAAACACAAAGATTTTTAAACAAAATGCCAACCGCAGCAAGGCTTGACGGAGTCCAGATGCAGGCGGTGACCGAAAGCACCCTTGAGAAGCCCACAGGCGCAGGGGCTCCTCTGATCGTAAAGGCTCCCGCCTCTCGCCGATCCACTAAAAAAGGAAGAGGGAAATCTCCCTCTCCCCATACGGCCAGACAGTTTGGTTCCGGTGCAATTCCGGAAGGGCTATAAAATCGGGCTTACACCAAAAGTGCGATGAAGAAAAGTGCCATAAGGAAGGCAACGAAGATGGTCGCCAGGGTAATGCCCAGACCAATCAGTGCCTTGAACAGGGGGGAGCTCTGCTTCTTCATTAAATAGAGGGAGCAAACAAAGCCAAGACCTCCAAGGCCACCGCCGAGGGCACCGCCCACCACGGGGAAGATAGAGCAAAGAGTTGCGCTGTTGCCCCATACAACCAAAAATACGAAGGGAATGAAGGCAAGCAGGATCTCATACCATGCCGACTTTTGAGACAGGCGGATGCTCTCTCCCCCAATATTGAGAATCAGGCCGGAGAGGAAATTTCCGCTGATGGTAGCAGGCTTTCCGTCAATCACGAATTGTTTCTTGGAAACGGGTACTGCCGTAACGCCGTTCACCGTCAGGGTTCTCTTGCCCCAGGCGTTCTCGTCCAAAACGATTTGACCGTAGACCTGATGCTGTACTGTTAGTTTCATATGGGTTCTCCTTTTTATATATGAATTTTCTTTATGTATGAATTTTCTGTATAAATTGTATTTAGCTGTTGTTTCGGCTGCAGAATGCCGCGTCGATTGCCACGGCGATCATCAGGATGTAGAAGGCATCCTCAGGACATACGTCGATGGTGTAGGTGTCGCTCCAGGACAGGAATTTCTTATCAATGGTAGCCACGGGGGTGCCACCCTTTGTTATCCGGTAGTGCAGTCCCCATACGTTGCCATCCACCTCATAGTCCCCCAGGTCGCAGTGAAACCGGGGTCTGAAGGCGGTGAGCTTCTGACAGACCTGCCCGATCACGCATCCCCCCTGACAAATTTCAAAGGTGGGCAGCAGCCGCCATATCTTTTGCCGAATGCAACCGACCTCTCTCCCCAGTGTATCGTAAATGAGAAACTTGTGTCCCCAGGACAGCTTCCCCTTGACGGTATACACCACGTTATCATATTCGTCATAGACGTTATAGGAGTCAAACCAGGAAATGATTTTCTGCTTAATAATCAGCTTCATAGTGTACCTCCCTTTTAATTGAGTTTGCTTTCAAATCTGTGTAAGTCAGATAAGGAAGTGGAAGAGTGCTACCAGTCCGTCAATCACCACGAAGGCGGCAAGATAGATTATCACGTATCTCCAGGTCAACTCCGCGGAGTATTGGTAAGACGTTTCGTTGTTATCAAACAGCGGGTCATTCCTAAATAAGAAGAACAGTGCCACCGCTGCAAGGGTTTCCAAAACCAGCTTCGAAACCAGTACGAATTGCTCGAGTCCACTGGCGGTCGGCTCAATGCCTATGAACAAAAACAAGGTAGTCAAGAAAGAGCAGACAAACAATAAAATGGATGTGGTTCTTGCTAAAACGTAATTCTTTTTTGCTTTGTTATAGCCTACGCTTCTCGGAGCGGTGTGGTTTTCATACGTGCTGATTTTGCAGGTTTCGATATTGATTTCGTTTACGTGATAGGTTTTCCTTTTGTATTTGACCTCCAATGAATAAACGGGATACACGAGTATCGTTTTAGAGTGAATAGAATAGTCGGAAACGTCAGTTACTTTATAATATGTGACGGAGGGATCCTTTTCGAACAGCTTTTGCTCTTCGCAAAAACTTTCAAAAGAGTCCAGGTGAGAAAAGATATCAAAATATTTTAGGCGCACACTTTTGATTAGCGGGTCCACATAATCAGGTATTTCGCTCAAATATTTGAATTTATGTTCCGTGCAAACCTCGGTAGTGCCTTCTGGGGGGAGATCACCGTAGGATATGGAATAGCGCTTACGGTTTGACTTCTTTTTGAATTCATAAAGCTCTGTAAAGTCCACTCTTTCACTGAAATATCGAGTAGTGGATGTCTGATAGGGGGACTGTGATACGCCTCCATTGCTGTTTAAATAGAGTGTTCCTGAATCGGTTCGAACGGAGGCTTTTGCTCCTGAGTTAATCGCTTCTTCAAAGCTTCCTCTATTTTTACGTTCCCCTTTGATCTTAAGCGTCAGATAATCAAAGTCCACGTTATAGCGATAGGCCCAGTTGACGTTTACCTTAATTTGACTTCTTTTTAGATTCCTTTTGAATTCCTCATCCACTTCATCATTTCTATTGACGGAACGAATGTAAGCGTCTTTTATCCTTTCTTCAACTTCGGAGAAAGATGGTTCATAAACGTAAATATCCATAGAAACCCCCTATTTTTAAAAGTAAAAAAATCAAATTGTTTTGCCGATTTTTCATAGTATCTACGTTTAAATTATCATAAATCACGGCAAAAGTCAACAATAGGGACGTGTGGAGCCGGCATGGCAAAGACCTCCCGAAAATGGGGGTGTTAAGGAGGAATATTGGCTTTGCCAATATCTTTGGGCGGGGAGGCTAAGCAGAGGGGCCGGGCAATAGCCATTCTAATCTAACACGATTGCGTAAAAAGAATAACCTACTAGGATTAACCTAATAGGTTATATAAATAATTTAATCAATACTAATTGCCCAACATTGCATTTACATATTCTTCAGAATAATCGGGTAAGTTTGATCCCCATTCATTAGAACTTATTTCATTACAAGTTGTCAAAATGCTTTCAGCATATGTGTTAAAGATTTCAGAAGTTTGAGGAAGCATCTTGAAGGTATTGTTCTTAAGCTTGAAGTAATTTACATTGCTTGTAGTTAATGGACTGCCACCCATAGCCCCTGTAATTGTAAAGTAATCTAATGTATCACTATCAAAATCAAATAAAATTTCAAAAATTAAATATGTTTTATAGCTTCCATCTTCACAATAAACTTCTGATGTTATAACAGAAGTATTTGAGTCATATGCCATCTTAATTCTTAATTTGTAATTACCAACATAGCCAGGCACTGATGTGTCTACTACTGCCATTTCTTGAAAATCTGTTTTTATTTCAAAGGTTTCATTCTCGCATAAGTTTTCTAAAAAGCCAACGAATTGAACACAAGCCGTAGCCATTCTTGTCATTTGATTTTCTCTATCAATTGTAAGCAAATCATCGTCTGAGATCGATGTACTCATAAGCATAGCAGTTGGCTCAGCACCGGCATTCATATATGAACCATATGCTGTTTGCACCCCTGCAAACGCTTCTGCATACTCAGCCTTTGTTAAAGTTCCTGAATTTCCACCGTCTGCCGGAGGTGGATTCTCACCGCAAGCAGATAGAGCAAACATACAAGGAATAATCATACAAATTGCCAAAATAAAACTTAAAAATTTCTTTTTCATAATACCTCCTAATACACATATATTTTATATGATATTTTTAGTATAGCACATATCATTTATTAGATTGATAACAAGGAAACCGCAGTCGCGCCAACCACTACACCAACCCATTGCCACCAATGCATCCTCTCCTTAAAAATAAAAACGGAAAAGAAGGTGGTCACTATTAAACTACCAATGGATAACACAGGATAAATCAAGCGGGGGGGTAATGAAGTTGTCGCCATCAATATAACGAATAAATTGATAAGAGCATTCAAAATGCCTGCTAACACAGGGTAATACCAAGAAGTCTTCAACAAAGACTTTGAATCCCGTCTATCGCTTCTTAAATATAATAAGCATGCTACAATAGCCGAAATACCTGTGGCAATCATCATCGTAAAATTGCCATACTTGCCATGAAATACGATTTGTTGCGTCTTTTGAACAATAGTACAACACACATTGCCTGCAAACATCAGCAACACGCACAATAGCCATTTTCCACTTATCTTTTGCGACCCTTTTTGCCCTGTATACAAACAAAGCCAAAGCGAAAAAGCAACCAAGGCAAGCCCTATCCCAACTATCCAGGTAAAGCGGTCTCCCCAAAAGAAGAATCCCCAAACTGTTGCTCCGATTAACGATAGTTGCATAATGAGAGAGGTCAAAAGAACAGGTCCATGCTTTATCGCCTCTACCATCATCACCATTGCCAAGATAAAACCTATTGCAAACAATAAGGCATACGGAGTGACAGCCCAATCCGCTTGGCCGTCGATTAGGAACATTACTATCCAAGCAACAAATACGCTCGTCAATAACAAAAAGCTATAAAAGGCACTCGCATCCTTTTTATACTCATTTTTTCTATTGTAAAAGGCACATACAATGCTTAAACACGCCTGTAAAAACACTGTACTAATTAAATATATATATGGCATTTCGCTCCTGATTTAATAATTGATGCCGTTCCCTTAAAGAAAACAAATTCTTCTTCGCCGCCACGATTATAATATTTACATTCATATATTATATCAAAAACCACAGAAAAAGCAATAAAAACGCAGAATAGATGTCTTTTTACCCATTCTACGTCCTAAAATATTAAAAGTGACAGCAATATTGCCGTCCACTTAATCTGGCGGAGAAGTCGGGGTATTGCCTACGGCAATATCTTCAGCCTTGTCGCTGGTGAGCCAGCTCCCCGACGCCTGCGGCGAAGATGTGAACCCTCATTTGCTACGCAAAAGAGGTTCATTCACCCGACTTCTCTGACAAAAAGAACACCCCCGAAAATGGGGGTGCTCTTTTTGGCGGAGAAGGAGGGATTTGAACCCTCGCGCCGGTTACCCGGCCTACACCCTTAGCAGGGGCGCCTCTTCGGCCTCTTGAGTACTTCTCCAAAAGAAAGTAGCGAACGCCGATTCACAGTCCGCCTAGTTATTATACTAAAGCGGTGGGGGAAAGTCAATAGATAGGCTAAAAAAACTGTGAAAGTCTGTGGGAAACCTTTTTGTGTGGCTTGCGTCAGAGGGCGGGGTGTGGTATACTTTGGGTAAGAAGACCCTCTGCCCCATGCGGGGAGAGGAAGCATCCCCTGAGGAAAGGAGGGGCAAGTATTATATGGAGAAGAAGACAGCGGCACTCCTGTATCTGGCACTGAGCCTGGCGGGTCTAGGAATCATAGGCACCACCCTGTTGTATGCCATAGCCTATTTGCCTTCCCTTTTAAGTGCGGGGGCGGGTGCCCGTGGGCTGGTTTGGGTATGTGCCGGAGGGGTGTTAGGCATCTTTTGTCTGGTAGCCCCCACGGTGTACCTGTTCTCCGGCACTGTGGTGCGACGGATGGAGATGGCAGATCAGGAAGACGGGGAGGAAGAAGACCCGCCAAAGGGGGAAGCATAGCTTTCCCCTTTTTTGTTTGAAAAAATGCAAAAAAAGTGCTATACTGGTGAAAAGACGTGCCAAATGGGCGGAGGTAGCTATGAAAATACATGAGATGTTAGAGGAAAAATGCACCCTTTCCTTTGAGGTGTTCCCCCCGAAGAAGGCGGATACCGATACAGAGGGGCTATACCGCACCATTGATGCCCTGAAGGAGCTTTCCCCCGATTTTATCAGCGTGACCTACGGTGCAGGCGGCACCACGGACAGAAACAGCGCCGCCATAGCAGGGTATATCAAGGAGGTGGGCATTGAGCCCCTGGCACACCTGACGGGTGGCCCCTCCACCCCCGAGGATATTGACCGTGTAGCCACGGATATGCTGGGGCGTGGGGTGGAGAATATTCTCGCCCTCCGCGGGGATAGACCCAAGGACTTTACCCGTCCCTATTGTGCCCACTTTGCCCATGCCAGCGACCTGGCAGAGTACCTGGGCAAATACCCCTTTGCCCTGGGCGGTGCCTGCTATCCCGAGGGGCACACCGAATGCGTCAGCCTGTATGCAGACCTGGAGAATATGAAGCGGAAGCAGGACGCAGGGGTGAAGTTCTTTATCACCCAGATCTTCTACGATAATTCCTACTACTACCGCCTCCTGCACGAGGCGGGAAGAATGGGCATCACTGTCCCCATTATCCCCGGCATCATGCCTCTGGTCAATGCCAAGAGCATTCCCAATATCAAGACCATGTGTGGCAGTACCATTCCCCTGGAATTCCGCAATATGATCGAGGTGTATGCAGACCGCCCCGCCGTGATGGAGGAGATCGGGCTGAATTATGCCGTGTATCAGATCATGGACCTGCTGGCCAAGGGGGCGCCGGGTATTCATCTGTATATCATGAACAATGCCCGCATTGCCAAGGAAATCTATTCTCGAATGGAGGCTCTGTTCCATGAGTATTTCCGTCACCGTCCGTAAGGCGGCGGCATACCTGGGGGCAAAGGGCGAGGACGCTGCCCTCTATCACCGAATAGAGGAGTGCCTTAGAGTATTAGAGGGGATCGCTCATTTCCGATACCTGTCGGGGCGGTACACCCGCCCTCTGCCTTTTCTTTTGGGGGAGCCATACGCCACCTATCTGAAGGGGACACAGGCGTACTATCTGTGCCTGGCTACCCTGGGGGCAGAGGTTTCTAAGTATCTTCTGGGTCTGCGTGCCACCGATATGGGTGCCTACGTTCTGGCAGATGCCTGTGCCTCTGCATACCTAGAGACCCTGTGTGACCAGAGGGAGGCAGAGCTGGGAGAGCCCCTGGGCTATCGCTTCTGCCCCGGATACGGTGGCAGCTCTGTTTTAGACGTTGGGTATATTTATGAGGCCCTGGAGGGGCAAAAAGCGGGCATCCAGCTGCTAGGTAGCGGCATGATGGTGCCCGAGAAATCCATGGCGGGAATTCTTGCCGTGGGAGGCAGGGCGGAGCCCCGGTGTGAGGGATGCGCCCTATATGAAAGCTGTGAAAAAAGAAGGAGGGGAGAGCCATGCTGGGAAAAGAGCTGCTGATCTTTGACGGTGCGATGGGAAGCTTACTCGAGGAGCGGGTGCCCGGGCACTCTATCCCGGAGGATCTGAACATCACCCACCCTCAGGTGGTGCGGGATATCCACCTGGAGTATGGGGTGGCGGACTGTATCACCACCAATACCTTTGGGCTGAATCCCCTGAAATACCGTGGGGCGTATGATCTGGGACAGGTGGCAGAGGCTGCTATCTCCCACGCCCGTGTCACGGGGAAGCAGGTGTTCTTCGACGTCGGTCCCTCAGGTGCGCTGATGGCACCCATAGGCACCCTGACCTTTGACGGGGCGTATGAGGCATATGCCACCATCGCCCGTCTCACCGCCCATTTGGTGGACGGCTATATTTGTGAGACCTTCTCTGACCTCCTGGAGCTGAAGGCGTGTGTCTTGGCACTGAAGGAGCATACGGATAAGCCTATTTTCGCCACCATGACCTTTGACTCTACGGGGCGTACCCTATGCGGTACCACCCCCGAGATCGCCGCCCGCACCCTGTCTGCTCTGGGAGTTGACGCCATGGGTGCCAACTGCTCTCTGGGACCCAAGGAAATGAAGGGCGTGGTAGAGGAGCTGCTTCGCCACAGCTCTGTTCCCGTGATCTTACAGCCCAATATGGGTCTGCCCACCCTGCGGGACGGTAAGACCTATTACCCCCTGACCCAGGAGGAATTTCTTAACGCCGTCACCGAATATCGGGATATGGGCGTCAGCGTTTTGGGTGGCTGCTGCGGCACCACCCCGTCTCTCATACGCCGTATGTGTTCTCTCAGAGGACCTATTTCCAGACCCCGGGCAGAGGAGAAGACCTACGTTTGCTCTGCCACCCGAAGTGCTGAGTGGAATGGGGGCGTGCGTGTATGCGGAGAGCGGCTGAACCCCACGGGGAAGAAGGCACTGAAGGCAGCCCTGCTGGAGGGTGACTACGATTACCTCACCCGAGAGGCAATGGCACAGGAGGAAGCAGGTGCAGACCTGCTGGACCTGAACGTGGGCGTGCCCGGCATTGACGAAGCAAAGGTGATGGTGGAGGCGTGTCAGAGTGTGCAGGGGGTATGTAATCTGCCCCTGCAGATCGACTCCTCCTCTCCCGATGCATTGGAGGCAGGTGCCAGATATTACAACGGTATTCCGTTGCTCAATAGTGTGAATGGGGAAAGAAGCGTCATGGAGCGTGTCTTCCCCATCGCTAAGAAATACGGTGCCGTGGTGCTGGGCCTGACCATGGACGCCCAGGGGGTGCCCAAGACGGCATCTGAGCGGTACGAGATCGCCCGCCGCATCGTAGACTGTGCCGGGGAATACGGCATTCCCCCCCACCGCATTCTGATAGATACCCTGACCCTCACTGCCTCGGCAGAGCAGAGCCAGGTAAAAGAGACCCTGGAGGCCCTGCGTCTGGTACGCACTCTGGGGGTAAACACCGCCCTGGGGGTATCTAACGTTTCCTTTGGTCTGCCTGCCAGATCCCTGCTTAACAAGACCTTTTTGACCATGGCAATGACCTGCGGTCTCACCATGCCCATTCTTAACCCCTGTGACAGTGAAATGATGGGGGCTGTCCGTGCCTTTTCCTGTCTGACAGGGGAGGACAAGGGATGTGAAAAGTATATCTCTGCCTATGGCAACAGCACCCCTGTGGCTACCCCCACGACCAACACCACCGACCTGGCTGGCTGCGTGCTGCACGGTCTGCGGGGTGGGGTTACCGCCGCTACCCTGGAGGCACTGAAGACCCTGGCACCCCTGGAGGTGGTGGAGCAGGTGCTGATTCCCACTCTTGAGAAAGTGGGGGCAGAGTATGAGGCAGGGCGCCTGTTCCTGCCCCAGCTGATCTGTGCGGCAGAGGTGGCGAAGGATGCCTTTGCAGTTTTAGAGGAGAAGTTCCCCAGCAGCGGTACCTCCCGTGGCACCGTGGTGCTGGCAACCGTACAGGGCGACGTCCACGATATCGGTAAGAATATTGTAAAGGTAGTTCTGCAGTCCTACGGCTTCACCGTGATGGATCTGGGCCGTGACGTATCCCCGGAGCAGGTAGTGGAGGCGGCTCTGGAGAGCCACCCTGTGGCAGTGGGCCTATCCGCCCTCATGACCACCACCGTCCCTGCCATGGAGGAGACCGTCCGCCGTCTGAAGGCAGCAGGGATCACTGCCCCCATCTACGTGGGTGGTGCGGTGCTTACATCCGAGATCGCCTCTGCCATCGGTGCCGACGAATACGTCCCCGGGGCGGCAGAGTTTGCCCGTAGCCTGCTGGCTAGGCTGGACGTTTAACCAAAGGTTAAAAACAAAAGCAATAAAATAGGAGACCTCAATGAAATTAGCAAGTAAAATTACCATTTCCCTTGTGATGCTGGCGGTGGTAGTTCTGGCGGTTTTATGCTTTCAGCTACGCACCCCAGCCCCCACACCGGAGGAAAAGAGCCTCCGAATTATGGTGGTAGACGCCACGGGAAATACGGTAATAGACGAAACCGTCACCTTCCGTGAGGAGGTGTCGGTCTTTGAAGTGCTGAAGGCTAATTTTGCCGACGAAATCCGCTATGACGAGAGTGCTTACGGTGCATTTTTATACGATTTTGGCCCCGTTACTACCAACGGATGGGACACCTACCTGGCAGTATACGTAGGGGAGGAGTATGCCTCTGTCGGCATCAGTTATCTGGTGCCGGAGGACGGTATGACGGTGGTATTTAAGTATGAAGAATTCCAGTGGTAAGCTGTCTCTCAGACGGCTGTGCGTGCTGGGGCTTTTGACAGCGGTGCTGTTTGTGCAGGAGGCGGCACTGTCCTTTCTGCCAAACGTACAGCTCACCTTCCTTTTGGTTCTGCTCTACGGTGCCTGCCTTGGGGTGAAATACGGTAGCCTGGTGGTCACCGCCCACGTGCTGCTGGACAATATGATCTTTGGCTCTCTCGTGGCCTACGTGGTGGTACCTATGTGGCTGGGCTGGGAGCTGACCCTTCTGACAGGGGCGATTTTACGCCGCTCTTCCGAGGGCTGGCTGGCGCTCTTCGGTGCCATCAATTCCGTAGTTTACAGCCTCCTCTTTGCCGTGGCTATGGCGGTGCTGTCTCTCAGACGGGATATGGGCTTTGCCTGGGGGGCGTACCTTCTGGCAGACCTACCCTTCACGGCAGTGATGGTAGCCAGCACGGTGATTTCGGTTCTCTTTCTGTATGCACCCTTGGCGCGGCTTCTGTCCGGCAGACTGGCAGAGCTTTTCCCCACCAGCCGAAAATTGCAGGCGGTACTGCAGGGAAAACAGAAAGAAAAAAATAAAAATTGAAAACCCCTTGCCAAACTGCGCAGGATGTGCTAAAATATAACCTGCTTGACCGAAGGGTTGGGCGTACAGGGGTGTAGTTCAGTTGGTAGAATCGCGGTCTCCAAAACCGTTGGTCCTGGGTTCGAGTCCTAGCGCCCCTGCCAAAAACAAAAAGGGTTGCCTTGTGCGACCCTTTTTGTTTTTGCCAGCGACGCTTCGGAGAACCCATTGCGTGGCTCCTAATGCAAAGGATGCACAAACCCTACCGCCACGCAACTGGGTTCGCATGCCCCACGCAGGTCGTCGCCCGCTGGCGAGGCGACACCCAGTGTGGGCATATTCGCCTACGGCGAAAATCCTAGCGTAATAATACCCCCACCGCACGGTGGGGGACA
>JAZORW010000004.1:0-2916 GCA_045656805.1 Eubacteriales bacterium
CCCTCACGGTCAGGGTCAGTTGCCAGGAAGACTTTCGTAGCTGCCTTAGCCTCTTTTTTCAGCTGATTGATCACTTCACTTTTGCCACGAATGTTGATATAGTGAGGCCGGAAGCCTGCTTCTATGTCTACGCCAAGGCTACTTTTGGGCAGGTCCCTTACATGTCCTTTGCATGCAATGACCTTATAGTTGGATCCAAGATACCCTTTGATTGTGGTAGCTTTAGCGGGAGATTCTACGATTACCAGATTTGCCATGTTTCTTTCGGCCACGCGGCCGGTCCTTTCTTGTCTTGCTTAATACTTGCGAACGACCCGACTGCCGGGACGCTGTTCGACCAAACCCTTCATTTCCAGAAGAGTGATCGCCACCATGACCTTTGAGGGAGGCAACGACTCATCGACCAAAGTGTCGATGCGGCAGATCTCCCCTCTTGGAATTTTGTCATACACCATACGCACGCCCTCAGGTAGACCGGAGAGCAGCTCATTTTCCGTGGGACGCGTTTCGGGTATCTCAAAATCCTCTATGGTAGCAACCTTTTGCCCGTACATATGGTCAAAGTACGTATCCCCCTTGCCCAGGATAGGTGCAGGGTGGTTTGGCTTCGAAACGTTCTTGTGCTTTCCTTCTACGGATTGCACCGCCACGAGCATAGATTTTAGAACCTTGCCCATATGGGTGATATCTTGCTCCAGCAGACGGAAAATGTTGATAATATCAGGGAATTCCTTCTCATAGGCATACAGTATGTCCTCAGCACATACGGCAGCCTTGTTTCCCTCACGGAGAAGCAATGCAGTGGCCTCCATATAAGGCTCATCCACGTTCCCGGGCAGAGCGTACAGGGCCTTCCCCTGCTCTTTTGCATAATGAGCAGTGATCAAGGCGCCGCTTTTCAGTGTACCTGCTGTAACCAAGGTTACGTGACCCATTGCGCTGATCAGCCGATTGCGGACAGGGAAATTCCTAGCGTAGGGAGGGGTTCCGGGAGAATACTCTGTCATGACAACGCCCTTCACTGTTACCCTTCGGCAAAGCAGGGCATGGTCAGGAGGATACACCAGATCAATACCGCTACCCAAAAATGCAACGACCCGTCCACCTCCGTCGATGGCACCTGCCAGAGCAATACCGTCAATTCCCTTTGCCATACCGTTTATAACAGTAGCACCGCCGCGTGCCAGATCGCGTGAAATCTCGAAGGTTTGACGCATCGCATATTCGTTATGCTCACGGCTACCCACAATGCTTACACCGAAATAGTGACTGAAGTCAGGCAATTCTCCTACGTAATACAACAGCACCGGTGGATTTTTAATCTCGCGTAGCATAGGCGGAAACGCCCTGTCATCGTAAGTCAGGACACCCACCCTCTGCATTGTGATGAAATCCATAATATTTCTGGCGCGAGTCAGGTCTTTGTTTAAGAGCTTTTGGATAGTTTTGTAATAGCGACTTCCCAGTGCTTCCTTCAGAGCAGCCTCGTCTGCCCTAAAGATCGCTTTGGGCGAAGAAAAAGAGGTCCTCAATTTGGCAAAAGCATCACTTCCGGGGGTTAGAGTATCCGCTAACCAAACCCAATAAAGCAAATCTGCCATAGAGACCTCCTGTCTTTTTACTGATCCCCTCTCATCTCCCAGAAGAAAATGGAGGCTGCAACCGCAGCATTCAAAGATTCAGTATCGGGAGCGATAGGAATGTAGACGCTACCGTCACATACCTCTCTTACCTCCCCAGGAATGCCGTGTCCCTCGTTACCGATCACCACCAGATCCTTACTGCAAAAGTCTCTGTCAGCTAAGGATTCAGCACCGTTGGTCAGCTCTGCCGCAAAAACGCGACGGCCCGACTCTCTAATAGTCGTGATCAACTGGGGGAACGCCTCTACCCGATACAAATTCAGTCGGAAAAGAGCCCCCATAGAAGCACGAACCGCACGGCTGCTGCAGGGGTCTGCACAATCTCCGCTCATAAAAATGTGGCGAATATCAAAGGCAGCCGCACTACGCAGGATAGCTCCCAGATTAGACGGGTCTCGAACAGAGCACAAAAATGCCGCCTTTTCCCCCTCTAACTCTAAATCTTCTACTTTATATATTTTAATAATATTTTTAAATTTGTCAAGGTTTTTTACAACAGTTACTATTCCTTGAGGCGATTTCTCCTGGGTCAGCTTCTCATAGCAGAAGTCAGAAAGAATGCAAACCTCTGTCTTTTCATATTTTCCGTCTGACAACATCCCCAGAACCGTTTGCAGATATTGCTCACTGGAGCTTTCGGAAATGAACACGTGAGAAATAGAAGCGCCTTCCTTAACAGCTTCTTCAAACAGCTTGTATCCTTCAAACGAAAAGCAAGCGTGCTTTTCTCTGTATTTTTTCTCCTTCAAGGAGGTTGCCCAAACCAGCAAGGGGTTAGAGCGGCTCCCGATCACTTCTTTTTTAAGAATCATAAGTGCCTCTTCTTAAAATTAACGTATAATGACGGTCAAACAGGTCCGTCGCGAGATCACACAGGGTGGCAAAACGCCCCGAGCGAAGAAAGAAAAAGCCCGTGCAACACAGCACACGGGCTTTTAGTAAAATTACAGAGCAGCCTTGGCCTTCTCGCACAGAGCAGCGAAGGTAGCCTTGTCGGACACAGCAATTTCTGCAAGCATCTTTCTGTTCAGAGCGATGCCGGCATTCTTCAGGCCATGCATCAGAGTGGAATAGTTCATCTGATTTACCTTAGCCTGTGCGGAAATTCTTGCGATCCACAGCTGACGGAACACTCTCTTCTTCTGCTTGCGGCCAGCAAATGCATAGTTACCGCTCTTCAGAACGGCCTGCTTAGCCATCTTAAAATGCTTGGATTTTGCACCCCAGTAGCCCTTAGCGGCCTTCAGAACGCTCTTTCTTCTCTTGCGCGTCA
>JAZORW010000005.1:0-5209 GCA_045656805.1 Eubacteriales bacterium
CAATGTAGGGGATGTTCATCTGAGGAGTTTCCAGACGGGAGGTCTCAACATCTGCCAGGGAAATACCGTGACCGCCTGCGTCGTAAATATGTACCTCGAAGGGTCTACGCTTTTCAAACATGGCGGATGCCACCTCCAGGGTGTTGGTGGGAGGCACCGCAGTATCGTTGGCGTTTGCCCACAGGAACAGGGGAGGGGTGTTCTCGTTTACGTGGTGCTTAACAGAAAGATGCTGCCACAGGCTGCTGTCACCGCCGCTGAGCTGGTCACGGGTGCCTGCGTGGGTGGCAGTATCAAAGGAAAGCACTGCATAGGACAGTACACCGCCATCGGGACGGCAGAGGGCGGCCTTTTCACCCAGTGCCTCAACGATGGGGGCATCGTCATACATGGTGCAGATGGTGCCTGCCAGATGTCCGCCTGCGGAGAAGCCGATAACGGCAATTCTATCGGGGCGCACGTGGAACTTATCTGCATTTTCTCTTACGTAGGCAACAGCCATGGCTGCCTCGATCTGAATGAGAGGATAACGGGCGTCGTCGCCACCGTGGTTACGGGTGGTGTATTCTACGGTGAATGCCTGGAAGCCACGTGCCATGTAGTTGATGGCGATGGGCTGGCACTCTCTCTGAGAGCAGAAGTGGTAGCCGCCACCGGGGAAAACGATCATAGCGGGGCGGAGGCGATTGCCCATATATTCGGGGTACTGATCCATAATATAGGCGTTAATGTACCCTTGACACTCGGGGTTGGGACGCTTTCTGCCAAAGTAGGCATACAGGTCAATTCTTTCCTGACAAAACATAGGAAACCTCACTAAAATTAGGATACTTTATTATACCCCCAGCAAAGGCGGGGGGTCAAGATATTTCGGCATTTTCCCGCCTTTTTGTGATTTCCAACAGACTCATAGAATTTTTTTTGTTATCTATATATAAAAAGAGAGTTGCATTCATTTGTTTTTTCTAATAGCGGGGTGTTGCAGGACGGCAAAAAAAGTGGTAAAATATCTTAAAAGATATTCATGTTAGTGATGGAGGTATTCTTATGGCTCAGAAATCGTCTGTGGCTTCTCGCAGAGTGGTTCAGTATGCTCTTTTGACTGCTCTGGCAGTGGTGCTTCAGCTCACCGGCTTTGCTATTCCCGGAACTACCATACAGATCTCTCTCGCATTGGTGCCCTTGGTAATTGGTGCCATTCTCTTTGGCCCCCTGATGGGTACGTATCTGGGCTTTGTTTTGGGACTGATCAATTTTATTATCAGCCTAACGGCAAACCCCTTTATGCTGGCTATGTTTGATGCAGCCCCCGTCCTGTTTATTATTACCTGCTTTGGTAAGACTATGGCTGCCGGTGCCGTGGCCGGACTGATCAGCCGTGCACTGAAAAAGAAGAACGGTTTCTTGGGGACTTGTCTTGCTTCTGTTTCCGTCCCCATCGTAAATACGGGAATTTTCGTTCTGATGATGTTCACCTTCTTCTCCGGGGACATTACCGCATACTTTGGCAGTGAAACCGTAGGAAACGTATTTTCCTTCATCGTTCTGGGAATGGTAGGAATCAACTTTATTGTTGAGTTCCTTATCAACGCTGTATTTTGCCCGGCCATTGACCGAGTACTGAAGGTGGTAGGTCGGTATACCGCTGCCTAAGCTTTTCCGCATATTATACAAAAATAACCTTTGAATCTGTAAAAACGCACATTGACCACCGATACCCAGAGGTGGTATAATGATATTACAGTCAAAAGAATGGAGGGCTTATACATGGCAGCAAAGAAAGACTACTTTGGTCTTGGCAGACTGATCAGCTTGATTCTGGTCATCATTCCTTTTACCGCATGGCTGTGCGGTGTCGTTACCCGTTTCCAGGAGGGCAAGCTGATTGCCGCGATCATCCGTGTATTCGGTGGTGCGATCATCTGGATCCTTGACATCTTCTCTATGGTAACGAAGGGACAGATCTTCCGTCTGCTGGATTGCTAAATAAAAAGCCGCCTGAGGGCGGCTTTTTATTTTTCTTTGGTGTCTTCACCATGAAAATAGGGCTTTGGGAATACGGGCATATCCTTGGCGTGGCTACGGGTCTTGTCATTTAGCAAAATAGCGGCAGGGCGGATGGTATCTCTGCCAAAGGCTGTATTGATGGTATCGGTAGCACGCTCCAGGCGTGTTTCCTTTTCCAGGTCTCCTCGGTCATAGAATAGGTCAAACTGATCCCCGTCGGGAGAGGAGGAGAGGCGAGTGGCACGCACCGTCAGGGCACGGATAGGGGAAACTCCAGTGTATTTTTCCAGATATAGGCGGTAGGCATGCTCTGCAATCAGCCGGGCACTCTGGGTGCGGGCGGGTAGGAGGGCGTCAAACTGCTTGGTTTGCAGCTCTCTGTTTTTAATGGCGATCTGAATGCCGTCGGCATACATGCCCTCTTGCCTTAGCTGTGTTCCAATATCCTGGGACAGCTCAAGGAAGATGCGTGCCACCTCCTCCTTTTCTGTGACGTCTGCGTTACAGGTGATGCCGTGGCCGATGCTTTTGGGCGGAATGACGTCGCTATGGTGGCGTACGGGAGAGGTGTCGTCCCCCTTTGCAAAGGTGTGGAGCAGGGCACCGTTTTTTCCAAACAGGCGGGTCAGTAGCCCTGCGTCAGCCCGGGCCAGGTCTCCTATGGTATGGATGGCGTAGCGGTGCATGGTTTTGGCGGCACTTCTGCCTACAAACAGTAGGTCTTCCACGGGGCTGTTCCAGGCGACGGTCTGATAATTTTCCCGTGAGATAACGGTGGTGGCATCAGGCTTTTTCATGTCGGATGCCAGCTTTGCAAAAATCTTATTAAAGGATACCCCCACGGAAACCGTCAGCCCCAGCTCTCGAAATACGGTGGTGCGGATTTCCTCCGCCGCCGCAAAGGGGGAATCAAAGTGGCAGACGGCCCCGGTCATATCGATCCAGTTTTCATCCAGGCCAAAGGGCTCTACGTAGTCGGAATACCGCAGGTAGATCTCCTTGGCAAGCCCCGAAAACTTATGATACATGGGGAAGTGCGGCGAAACCGTGATCAGGGTGGGACAGAGCTTCTTAGCCTCCCAAATGGCCATGCCTGTTTTGACCCCTGCCGCCTTAGCAGGCTCGGATTTTGCCAGCACGATGCCGTGCCTGTCCTCTTTGGCACCGCAGACCGCCACGGGGAGCCCCTGCAGGGCAGGATTCAGTACCATTTCCACAGAGGCGTAAAAGCAGTTCAGGTCTACGTGAAATATGACCCTATCCTTCATTTTTGCTCCTCTCTGATGGAAAACCACAGGGCAGTGTCTGCCTCGTAGTAGATATTTTTATGAATATTTTCGATCAGCACCGTATACTCAATGGGTGCGATACAGGGGACGGTGTGGGGACAGTGGTGCCGTGCCGAAAGAATCCGCAAGACGGGGTATTTCATGGCACCGAAATAGACTGCCACAGGCTCTATTTGTCCACCGGCGGTAAAGCGTGCGTCTACCGCCAGGGGAACACGGGTATAGGTTTTCATGCCAGATCCTTCAGCACCTTCAGGGCTATGCCCTGGACTGTGGCGTCAGATACGTAAATATCCTCCATGGCGGGGTTTTCCGGATGGAGGCGGATCCTGTTGTTTTCCGGCTCCGGGAAATACCGCTTCAGGGTCACTTCCCCTTCTGCCATCACCACGGTAATTTGCCCTGCACGAGCCTCGCTTGTCTGCCTGACTAAAACCAGGTCTCCGTGGTGAATGCCCACGCCGATCATAGAGTCACCCCTGGCACGCAAAAGATAGAGGGGCCCCTCTCCCACCAGGGCACGGGGGAGGTGGAAATATTCCTCGATCAGCTCTTCGTCAGGGGAGGGAAGCCCACAGGAAACCTCTCCCAGCAGGGGGACAGCCACCTGACCGCCCTTCACCTTTTCTCCCAGTGGGGTGTGGGTGATACCACTGCTGTAACCAATCTTCCCGGTGCGACCCATGTCGGCAAGATACCTCTGCACGGTGGGGCGGGAAATTCCCGTCTTTTCTGCTACCGTACGGATGGAGGGGTAGGTACCGTTATCCAGAAAATAGGTGTTGATATACTTGTAAATGACCTCATGGGTCCCATGATTTTTATGCTTCATAAATCTCCTTGTGAGACAGCGTGTCTCATTATGAATAGAGTATACCATAAGAGGACAAAACTGTCAATGGCTGAGGAAAGGAAATTCTTTCCTTTTCCGCCTGAGAAAAAGTTTTGCATTTAGGTGTGAGTTGTGCTATAATGAATACAAATATGCACACTGTGCAAGACGTGACAGGAGAGTTCTATGACCGATGAACGGACACGGGCACTCCTCGGCTGGCTGGGCAGGCTGGTCACCGTTACCCTGGAGGACGGGAAAATAACGGAGGGCGAGCTGACTCCCAGAATGGGATTTATTAAGGACACAAGTGAGAGCGGAACTGAATATCCTGCATGCCTTTTGGGTGTGAGAACCTGTGGCGAAAGCTATATGGGTAAGGTGATTTCCGTTCTGCGTCACAAAACCGAGGAGCAGGACCGTTTGATTGTAGCCCCCGTGGGGCGAGAAATGTATGAGCCATGGATTCGTGTCGCCCTGATAGAGGCTGGCGTGGACATGGAGGAGGGCAGACTGTTCTGCCTGTATGAAAAATCCTGCGGGGTGATTCCTTACCGCATCAGAGAGCGTGGGCTGGAATATTTAGCACTGTTTCAGTCCGGGTCTTCTACCTGGAGCTTCCCCAAGGGGCATATGGAATACGGTGAGGACGAGGTAGCCACCGCCCGCCGTGAGGTGGCTGAGGAGATCGGTGTGGAGATGGATATCACCACGGATTTCCGCTGCGAGATTTTTTACTCCGTACATAATAAGCGCTCTAAGAAAAAAGTGGTGCTGTTCGCAGTTCCCTTTGATGGAGAGATCAAGCTGAGGGACGGAGAGATCGGTGCTGCCAAGTGGCTGCGCAGAGGTGACGTGCAGAAGCTGTTCCGCCACAAGGAATTGCGTGGCATCTTTAACCGCCTGGAGAGAACGGTAGCTATAAAACAGAAGAAAAGTGACTGATTGTCATTTTTGTCAAAGGAAAAGAGGGTTTTGCCCTCTTTTTCTCTTCTTCATACAAAGGTGAAGAAAAAGACAAAAATGCAGTTTTTTCCATTGACAAGTGAGGTGGCATATGATATACTAATAAAAATTAAAA
>JAZORW010000006.1:0-14752 GCA_045656805.1 Eubacteriales bacterium
ATAGGGGGTAACCTGGGGGCAATCCAGCATCGGCTGTATTTCGGGGATGCAGACGGCAAGAATGTCTGCATAGTCACGCACCACCCGGGGGGCGTTTTGCCCCGATAGTAGCTTTAGAATTTCGTCACGCACCCGTTCTGCCGACACGTGGGACAGAAGGGGAGCACAGGCAAAGAGTGCCTCTCGGGTCTTTTCCTCGATCTCGTATCCCAAAACAGAAGAGAAGCGGATCCCACGTAAAATTCTCAGGGCATCCTCGCGGAAGCGACAGCTCGGGTCACCTACGGCACGCAAAATGCCCTTTTCCAGGTCCTTGGTGCCATCAAAGGGGTCTACGTACCCTGCGGAGGGGGAATAGGCAATGGCGTTTACCGTAAAGTCACGGCGAGCCAGATCTTCTTTTAGGTTAGGGGTGAAGGCAACGCTGCTTGGGCGGCGGTGGTCGCTATATTCCCCATCAATACGGAAGGTGGTAACCTCATAGGGCTCCCCCTCTATCAGTACGGTTAGGGTGCCGTGGCTAAGTCCTGTCTCTACGGTACGGTAGGCAGAGAAGACCGCCTGCATTTGCTCAGGGGTAGCATCTGTTGTTACGTCATAGTCGTGGGGGGAAACCCCACGCAGATGGTCGCGGACACAGCCACCCACCGCATAGGCGGTATAGCCGGCCTGCTCCAGGGTATCCATGAGGGTCAGTACACCCCCGGGCAGTTCCATAGGAGGTAGAGTCATAGCGGTCTCCTTTCTTCGTTTTTGTCAGTATAGCATATTTTTGCCCTTCGGGCAAGGGCGGGAAGAAAAAGGATGGAAAAATTCCGGGGATACTTTCCCTGTGGGGCAAGATGTGTTATAATAAGGGCAGTAAATTTACGGAGGCAGATATGTCAGTAAAAGAAGCATCTCTTGAAAAGCATTATGAGTGGGGTGGGAAGATCGAGGTGGTCACCAGATGCCCCATTGAAACCAGAGAGGATCTGTCTCTGGCGTACACCCCCGGGGTGGCACAGCCCTGCCTTGAGATACGTGACGACCCCGAAAAGTCTTATTCCCTGACCCGCCGCCACAATCTGGTGGCAGTGATTACAGACGGCACCGCCGTGCTGGGCCTGGGCGATATTGGCCCCGAGGCAGGCATGCCCGTTATGGAGGGTAAATGTGCCCTGTTTAAGGCAATGGCTGACGTAGACGCCTTCCCCCTGTGCATTAAGAGTAAGGATACCGATGAGCTGGTACGCACCATTTATTTGCTCTCCGGCTCTTTCGGCGGTATTAATCTGGAGGATATCAGTGCCCCCCGTTGCTTCGAGATCGAAAGAAGACTGAAGGAAATCTGCGACATCCCCGTGTTCCACGACGATCAGCACGGCACCGCCATCGTGGTGGCAGCTGCCCTTCTAAACGCCCTGAAGGTGGTTGGCAAGGTCCCCGGACAGGTGAGATGCGTCATTAACGGCGCGGGCAGTGCAGGCATTGCTATTGCAAAGCATCTTTATAATATGGGTCTGGCAGAGTTGACTCTGGTGGATAAAAGGGGTATTCTCTGCCGCGGGGAAGAATGGATGAACCCTGCCCAGGCAGAAATGGCAGAGATCACCAACCCTCGACGGCTGAGAGGGGATCTGGCGACTGCTATGGTGGGTGCAGATATTTTCATCGGTGTTTCTGCCCCCGGCGTGGTGAGCGAGGCAATGGTAGCCTCTATGGCGTCTGGTGCCATCGTATTCCCTATGGCAAATCCCACGCCCGAGATCATGCCTGATCTGGCACAGGCTGCAGGTGCCGCCGTGGTGGGCACGGGTAGATCCGACTATCCAAACCAAATCAATAACGTGCTGGCATTCCCCGGTATTTTCCGCGGCGCCCTGGATTGCCGTGCTTCTGAAATCAACGAGGAAATGAAGGTGGCAGCCTCTTACGCCATTGCTGAGCTGGTAGGGGAGGATCTGGCCCCCGACTGCATCATTCCCTCTGCCTTGGATAGCAGGGTGGCACCCGCCGTGGCGAAGGCAGTTATGGACGCCGCCAAGAAGACGGGCGTGGCAAGAGTGTAACTGTAAAGGAAAAGAAAAGTGGCGTGACCTGATGGTCACGCCACTTCAATTTTAGAATTAGTCGATAGAGCCTACGATGTAGGGAGCCATTTCAGCTCTCTCCTCAGCCTCACGCTTAGCCTCTTCAGCACGCTCCTGACGGGCAACCTCACGGGCTGCATCCTCTTCAGCACGTCTCTGTGCCTCAAGGATAGCACGGATAGACAGAGCCAGCTGACGCTTCTCGGTGTTGATCTCGGTGATCTGTACCTGAACCTCCTGACCCAGGGACAGAACGGACTCGGGCTTATCAACTCTCTCAAGAGAGATGCGGGAGTTGTGGATCAGACCGTCCACATCCTCTGCAACGTTTGCAAATGCACCGAAGGGAACGATAGAAACGATCTTCGCAGTTACGATATCGCCTACGCTATGCTCCGCAGCGTACTTAGCAAATGCGTCCATCTCTGCGGTCTTGTAGCCCAGAGAGATGCGCAGGGTCTCAGGGTTCAGATCCTTAATGTAAACCTCAACCTCCTGGCCAACAGAAACCACCTGAGCGGGGTTCTTGATGTTCTTCCAGGACAGCTCGGACTTATGGATCATACCGTCGATACCGCCCAGGTCAACGAATGCACCGTATGCGGTAATGTTCTTAATGGTGGTGGTGAACTTCTGGCCGATCTCCAGCTTCTCGAAAGCCTCACGGCGGGCCTGATCCTTAGCCTCGCGTGCCTCACGGCGTGCGATGTACTCATAGGACTTGATAGAAGCAACGGTGCGCTTCTTAGCCTCGTCTACCTCCAGCACCTTAACCTTCTGGGTGGTGCCAACCAGGGTGGACATATCGCCTTCCTTGGGAATACCGGTCTGGGATGCGGGGACAAACACGCGGTAGCCCTCGATATCCATGGTAACGCCGCCCTTAACGACAGCGGTTACAACACCCTCTCTAACAGGGTTTTCCTGAACGTCCTCAACAAACTTGAACCAACCGGCGTCGCGGTCTACACGCAGCTTGTCAAGAACAACCTCTCCTGCCTTATCGTCTACGTGAACAACAAAGGCCTTAATTTCGTCCCCAACCTTATACATTGCAGTAATTTTTGCATCGAGGTCAGCGGTCAGCTTATCGGATTCGATAACGCCAGTCTGCTTCGTGCCAAGGTCAAGATAAACGCATTTATCCGTCACGGCCTGAACAGTACCGACAACAATATCTCCTGTATGTATAGTCTTTAGGGATTCGTCGAGCAGGGACTCATAATCTTCCATGCACATGGTTTGATATACCTCCGTAATTATACCGTCAGGGGTCGACGCACCTGCGGTGATTGAAATCCGTCCCTTGCAGGCACACACATCCAGATCCTGTATGGATTCCACCCACTTGGTATCGGGACAAATCTTCGCACAGAGGTCAAAAAGCTTTCTGGTGTTGGATGAATCCCGACCACCGATGATAATCATGCAGTCGGAGTTTGCGGCAAGGATACTCGCCTCTTTCTGGCGAGTTTCGGTAACATTACATATTGTATCAAAAATTTTCGGGTTTGTATATAGTTTTTTAAGATATTTTTCAGTTTTTTTCCACTCGGACACGCTTTGGGTGGTCTGGGATGCCACCACCAGAGTCTTTTTGTTTTCTTTTCGCTTTTCCAGATGCTCTTTTAGGGCGTCCAGGGTGGGGAAAACCAGCTTTTCTCCCTTGGCATAGCTGAGAATACCTACGCATTCTGCGTGGGTAGGGGAGCCCAGCAAAAGGAATAGAGTATCCCCGTCCGTTTCCTCGTCGGCAATCTTATGAATTCGCTTCACAAAGGGGCAGGTGGCGTCCTCTACGTGGAAATGGGGGTGTTGCTTCTCCAGCTCTCGCAGCAGCTCTTCCTCCTCACGGGGAATCCCGTGGGTACGGATGACCAGCACGGTTTCGCCCTGTGCGTCACTCTCAGCAGCAATGCGAGGAACCTGACTCAGGTCTGTGACCTGGATGCCACGCCGGGCTAGCTCTTCTATGTAGAGGCGATTGTGGATCAGGGAGCCAAGTGTATAGATGCGACGGATACCGGGGTCTTTGGATAGCTCCTCCACCCGCTGGGTTGCACGGCGTACGCCAAAGCAAAAGCCTGCACTTTTCGCCAGGGTCACACTCATGCCTGGGGCTCCTTTTGCTCTTGGGCTTCACTCTGAATCAGAGGGGGAAGGAAGCCGCCCAGACGGCATACCTCTTCAAAGAATGCCTGAGTTGCCTTTTCGTAATATGCCTTGCCCTTTTCCTCACCGCAAATATCACGGTAGTACATGGGCTTACCCAGTCGAATGGTGGTACGGCGGAAGAGGGCGTATTTCATCCCCTTCATAGTAATGGAAACGGGGATGATGGGCACCTCACTCATATATGCCATCATACCGATACCGTGCTTTACAGGGGTCTTGGTGGGATCCTGTCCGGAATAGCGGTGCCCCTGGGGGAATACGGCAGTGCCGTCCCCCGCCTGACAGGTGGCTACGATCTTACGCATAGCACCCAGGTCAGCGGTGTTACGCTTCACAGGTACAACGCCAATGCCACGGGCAAGGGCAGCCAGACCGGGCACACGGAAGATCTCTTCCTTTGCCATAAAGCGAAGCTGTCTCGGCAGGGCGGCAATGAGTATTACGGGGTCGGGGTATCCAATGTGATTGGCACATAGGATAAAGCCACCCTTCTCGGGGAGGTTCTCCACGCCCGTGCAACGAACGCGGAAGGTGGTACGCACGATACGGCCCAGGAGAATGCATAGGAATTTATAGAATCCGCGCCTTTCGGGCTTTCTCTTTGCCACTTTCTGCTTGCTCATAGTGCGTCTCCCAGCTTGCTGCGGATGATAGAGAGAGCGGCAGAAACGCTTTCCTCCAGGGTGAAGGTAGAGTTGTCCAGCAGCACAGAGTCCTCAGCGGGCTTCAGGGGTGCCACAGGGCGATGAGAGTCGTTATAGTCACGGACACGGATCTCTTCGAGAACAGTGTCAAAATCAGCCTCCTGGCCCTTGGCGATCAGCTCGTCGTAGCGACGCTTTGCACGGGTTTCGGGGGTGGCGGTCAGGAAGATCTTGACCTCTGCATCAGGGAAAATGACGGTACCGATATCTCTGCCGTCCATAATCACAGACTGCTTACGTGCGATATCTCTCTGGGTATCCAAAAGGAATGCACGCACAGGGGGGTGCGCAGATACGGCAGAGGCGTACATGGAAATCTCCTGGGTGCGGATAGTGTCACCCACGTCCTTTCCGTTCAGCAGAATGTGCTGGGCGCCGTTCTGATAAATCATTTCTACGGAAATTTCGGGCAAGAGGGCGGTAACAGCCGCCTCGTCCTTAGGGTCTACACCCTTTCCCTTTACGTAAAGACCGACGGTGCGATACAGGGCACCCGTGTCCACGTAGGTGATATTGAGTAGACCTGCAATTTTCTTTGCAATGGTGCTTTTACCTGCACCGCCGGGGCCGTCAATAGCAATCTTGTACATACTGTACTCCTTGGTTTTATAGTTTGGCAGCACTGGTTGCCGCCAGATGGGCAGTGGAAAATGCGATCTGCAGATTGAATCCTCCCGTATAGGCGTCTACGTCCAGAATTTCTCCTGCAAAGTAGAGCCCGTCCACAAGTCGGCTCATCATAGTACGGGGGTCAACCTCCGAGGTGGAAACACCCCCTGCAGTGACGATGGCTTCCTTAATAGGACGGAAGCCGCTTAGGGGAACGGTAAACGCCTTCAGCGTTTGCCTGATGGTACGCCGTTCCTCTTTTTTGATGGAATGCATCTTGCGTGTGGGTTCAATTCCCACGCGGCTCAGGAAGGGGAGTATCATTTTCTGGGGCAACAGAGCTCCCAGGGCGTTAGAAATATCCTTATTGGCAAATTTCTGTATATCCGAGAGTAGTCTGGCATCCAGGGCTTCCTCGGTCAGGGCAGGCTTCAGGTCGATTTCTGCCACTGCTTGAGAAAAGGAAACACCACGCATGTGGGAGGAGGCAGACAGCACCATGGGCCCGCTGATACCGAAATGGGTAAACAGCATTTCTCCAAAGTCGTCGTAGATCCTCTTTCCCTGAGAGAGTATTTTCAGGGCTACGTTTTTCAGCGATAGCCCTTGCATCTGCTTGCAGATAGGGTCGGGGGAAACCAGGGGGACAAGGGAGGGGGTCAGCTTTGTAACCGTGTGTCCTACGCCCCTTGCCAGATCGTATCCGGAGCCGTCAGACCCTGTCAGGGGATAGGATGCCCCACCCGTTGCCAAAATAACACGGTCACAGCTGTAGGTGCCCTTTTTTGTGATGACACCGTTTACCATACCTTCGGTATGCGAGATGCCGATCACCTTTTCATGCACCACCTCGGCATCCTGTGCCATGCGGGTGAGGGCAGTGACGATATCCATGGCACGGTCGCTGACCGGGAATACGCGGGCCCCCCGCTCGGTTTTCAGGGGAACCCCTAAATCTTCAAAGATCTCGATGGTCTTAGAGGGGGGGAGGGCGTAAATAGCGGAATATAAGAACTTAGGATTAGAGATAACCGAGGCTAAAAATTCCTGGGGCGTGCAGTTGTTGGTTAGATTGCATCTGCCCTTGCCCGTAATCATCAGCTTTGTACCCATGCGGGGCATATGCTCAAAGAGGGTGACGCGGGCGCCCAGAGAGGTGGCTAGTCCAGCGGCATACAGCCCGGCGGCACCGCCGCCGATGACGGCAATATGCGGCTCAGCGTTTGTCATACACATGATGCTCATCCCAAATATGCTCCAGCCTGTCCAGACGCTCTTTGGCCTCCTTGGGCTTCTTATCAGCCAGCACGGCCAAAAATGCGTTCATCAGTGCTACGGGAGCCGTCAGAGAGTCTACAAAGGAAACCATGTCGCTCTGTGCAGCCAGCAGACAGTCTGCCCCCTGGGCAATGGGGGACAGCTCACTGTCAGTGAGGGCAATGACAGAGGCCCCGGCAGCCTTGGCTACGCCAACGGCACGCTCTACACGGGCGGAATATCTGGGGAAGCTAATGGCGATCAGTACGTCGCCTGCCCCAATTTCCAGAACCTGTTCAGTGACGTCACTAAAGCCAGTGGGCTGGATCAGACGTACGTTATGACAGATCATAGACAGGTTGTAGTGCATAAGAGATGCCAGGGCGGAGGAGGAACGCACACCCATCACGTAGATGTGATTCGCATGGGAAACCAATTCGGCACCGCGGTCAAAGTCAGTACGGTCAACGGTGTCCAGCGTTCTCTTGATCTTTTCAATTTCCCCCAGCATGACCTTATGGAAGAGATCTCCGCCACCCATACGGGCATTGGTCACCTCGATGCGTTGACTGGAGGTAAGACGCCGTCTGACAGATTCCTGCAGGGCACGGCGGAATTCAGGGTATCCCGGGAAGCCCAGCTCGGTAGCGAAACGCACCACCGTAGACTCGGACACACCAACGGATTGCCCCAGATTTGCCGCCGTCAGATAGGCGGTCTTGTCGTAATCGTTGAGTAGAGCCTCGGCAATTTTTACCTGCCCCTTTGAGAAAGTGCCCAGCCTTTCCCGTATCAGCTCTGTAATATCAACAGCCATAGTATCCTCACAATGAAGGTTTTTATGATGTGGTTATGCCAGCTTTTCCTCAGCCTGTGCCAGACGGGAAAGAGTTTCCTCCCGACCGATGACCTCCATAATTTCGGTGGCACCGCCGGGGGTGACAGTCATACCGGATACTGCAATGCGGGCGCACCACAAGAGGGCTCCTGCCTTGATCTGCATCTCTTCTGCCTTAGCGGCGATGGCGGTATACAGCTCACCGGATTCCCAGATGGTAGCAGCCTCCAGCACCTCTTTCACAGCGGAAAGCAGGGAAGCCGCGTTTTCCTCGGTCACCTTGTTTTTCTTGTTATAGAACAGCTCCTTCTCGTATGCGGGCAGAGAAAGGAAGAAGGAGATCTTGTCGTTGATCTCGCTGAGCTTTGACAGTCTGCCGTGCAGCAGGGACAGCATCATATCCAGATTAATATTTGCGGGGATGGTCTGCTTTAGGAAAGGGAGAACCGCTTTTCTGAATGCCTGGGGCTCCATACGGCGGATATACTCGCCATTGAACCAAAGCAGCTTATCAAAGTCAAATACGGCGGGGGACTTATTTACGCCCTCTACGGAGAAGGCACGCTTCAGCTCTTCCAGGGTGAAGAATTCTTCCTCAGCCAACTCGTTTTTGGGGTTCCAGCCCAGCAGGGCGATATAGTTAATAATTGCCTCGGGCAAATAGCCGTCCTTCACCAGGTCCTGGAAGCTGACAGCACCGTGTCTCTTAGACAGCTTTGAAACCGTGCCATCCTCGTTCTTACCCATCAGCAGGGGCAGGTGAACGTAGTTGGGTCTCTCCCAGCCGAAGGCGTCGTAAAGCAGGGCGTATTTGGGGGTGGAGGTGATATACTCACTACCGCGGACTACGTGGGTCACACCCATCAGGTAGTCGTCCACCACGTGGGCAAAGTTATAGGTGGGGTACCCGTCTGCCTTCATCAGGATCTGATCCTGCAGCTCCTTACACTCACAGGAAATCTCGCCAAATACAGCGTCCTGATAGGTAACGGTGCCTTCCAGGGGCATCTTCTGACGGATCACGTAGGGAAGTCCTGCCTCCAGGTTTGCCTTTACCTCCTCAGCAGAGAGGTTGCGGCAATGGCGGTCATAGCCACCGGTGCTATCCTCCTCGTGGAGCTGCTCCAGTCTTTCCTTGGTGCAGAAGCAATAGTAGGCATGTCCTGATGCAACCAGCTTTTCTGCATAGGTGGGATAGATATGCTTACGGTCGCTCTGTACGTAGGGGCCGTTCTCGCCGCCCACGTCGGGGCCCTCGTCATAGGTCAGGCCTGTGGTCGCCATGGTGGAAAGGATCACGTCGGTGGCCCCCTCTACCAGTCGCTCTCTATCCGTATCCTCAATTCTCAGAATGAATTTACCGTCGTCGTGCTTGGCGGTGAGATAGGAATACAGGGCGGTGCGGAGATTGCCAATATGCATATAGCCTGTGGGGCTGGGTGCAAATCGGGTGACAGTGTTTTTTTTCATACAAATTACCTCGTACGCATATGCGTCTTTATTTTAATTTAACGCATCTATTGTATCACACACAGCCATTTCCGTCAAGGGAGGAGGAAAATGTTTGACAGGCACAGAGGAAGGCTGTATAATGTAGGCATTAAGAGAGGAGGACAGCAGAATGCAAAAGAGTGTATTTACCAAATATATTTTTGCCTTCGCCATTATTATTTTTATCAGCTTTTCTCTTCTGGCAGTGATTATCAGCTCTATTATTTCCTCCCATGCCGAAGAAACCATTCGAAAAGAGGTAAATAGCACCGCATCCGTGGTAGTCAACGTCCTGGAATACGACTATGAACAGAACGGTGGGGACGAGAGCTTTGAAGAATATATGGCGAAAGACCACTCCGCTCTGTACAGCTTTCTTTTCGGCGTTACCGCAGGCAAGAATGCCAACATCCTCCTGGTGGCGGATATAGACGGTAACGTGCTGTACGGTATGGACAGAGAAGAACAGTTACCCCACGCAAGTGAGAGTAGCACCTTGCCACGTGAGATCATGGACGTCCTGCGTGCGGGTGAAGTGTATGAGGGCGACAACAGGGAAATGGATTTCTTCCCCGGGGAGCATACCGTATGCGGTATGAGGTTGGAAAATTCCCAGGGGGAGGCAGTTGGCGTGGTGGTGGTCTTTTCCTCTTCTGAAAGAGAAACTGCCCTGATCCACGAGCTGATCCGCACGGTCATTATGGCCAGCCTCTGGGTCATGCTGGCGGCAATGATCGCCGTATATTTTATCAGTGACCGTATCACCAGCCCTCTGCGTTCTATGACCGCCGCTGCAAAAAACTTTGCCCGTGGGGAAATGGATGCACGTGTAGACGTAAAGGGCAATGACGAGATAGCAGAGCTGGGGACTGCCTTTAACAATATGGCGGACGCCCTGAAGGAAAACGAAACCATGCGAAACTCCTTCCTGGCTAACGTTTCTCACGATATGCGTACGCCCATGACCACTATCGCAGGATTTGTGGACGGTATGATCAGCGGGGCAATCCCCCCCGAAAAGCATGGTGAATATCTGGAGATCGTATCCTCTGAGGTGCATCGCCTCAGCCGCCTGGTCAGCCGTATTCTGGACGTGGCACGGCTGGAGTCCGGAGAGAGAAAATTGACTCCCACCCGCTTTGATATTTGTGAAAAAGCCAGATTGATCCTGATTTCATTCGAGCAAAAGATCGAGGAGAAGGAGCTGGAGGTGCAGTTTGTCAGCGACAGTGACTCCATGTACGTCTTTGGGGATAGTGATGCTGTGCATCAGGTACTGTATAACCTGTGCGAAAATGCAATCAAGTTCTCACGGCAGGGCGGTACTTTACGAATTGAAGTGAGCCGCAAGACTCTGGGTGTGATGGAGGTTGCCGTTTACAACGAGGGAGAGGGTATTCCCACCGAGGACATTCCCTATGTCTTCGAGCGGTTCTATAAAAGTGATAAGAGTCGAGGCCTGGATAAGAAGGGCGTTGGTCTGGGTCTGTATATTGTAAAGACCCTTTTGGAGGCAATGCACCAGACCATCAGTGTAAGCAGTATTCCCGGGGAGAACTGCGAATTCCGCTTCACCCTGCAAGAGGATAGAAGCTAAAAAATCATAACAAAAAAGAGAGGACGAAATACCGTTCTCTCTTTCTTTTTGTTATTCACTGAGATTTAGCACCGTGCATTCGGGGAAGCTGTCGGCGGGGTCGTGGGTAACCAGGATCACCAGCCGTTTTTTTGCTTCTTCACGGATGATCTGGGATAACACTTCGCGGTTATCTGCATCCATTTCCTTGCTGGGCTCGTCTAAAAGCAGCAGGGGGGCAGGATATAGGATAGCACGGGCGATCGCCACTCTCTGTTGCATTCCTCCCGACAGAGCCTTCGGCTTTTTCAGCATATCCTCCGGGGTCAGGTTCAGCCTTTTCAGCAGTGAAACAGCCGTTTCTCGCATGGCTTTTCGCTGGGGAGAGGGAAGGGTGCATAGCACGTTATCCAGTGCGTTCAGGGTGGGGAATAGCCGCCTGTCCTGGAAAAGGTAGGAGCAGGTCTCTGCACCCTCTATGGTGCCTGTGTAGTCCGTGTCCAGACCTGCAATCATGCGAAGCAGGGTGGTTTTTCCTCTGCCGCTGTCACCGCGGAGAACGTATAGCCCCGTGTCGGAGAACTGGTAGCTAAAATTCTCAAAGAGAATTTGCTCGCCAAAAGATTTGCTTAAAGCATTGATTTTCAGCATCACTTTTCACCTCCCCGAATTTTTGCAGAAGCGAAGCGGAAACCCCATTCACACACCAGGCTGATAGCCATCACCACCAGCGTCCAGGCATAGAGGGCAGGGGTATCAGAGGACCAGTCCTTGGCATCCCAAATGGCATATCCAATGGAATTGTTCGTCTTTACGATAATTTCTGCTGCAATGCCCGCCTTCCAAGCCAGACCGATAGAATTCAGCATAGCGGTGGAGAAGTGGGGGGCTAAGGCAGGAAGGTAGCATAGCCGTACCTTCTGCCAAGGGGACATGAGATAGACCTTTGCCACCTCCAGCAGGGCGGGGTCAGCACTTTCAAGGCCTTTCAGGGTGCCTGTCAGCATCAGAGGGGCGACCATCAAGGCACTGATAAAGATAGGTAGATCCTTAGACCCGATAATGACCCACGCCAAGATGATAAAGCAGGCAACGGGAGTGGCACGCACCATAGAGAACGGGGGAGATAAGAGCCCCCTTGCGGTAGTGCTAAGTGCGGAAATAACCCCTGCGGCAAAGCCACAGAAAACGCCGAGCAGCGTACCTAAAGAGATTTTCAGCAGGGAATTGCCAACAGACAGCCAAAAAGTGTTGGTCAGCAGTAGCTCTCCTAACCTCCCGAACACCTTCAAAGGTGTGGGGAGGATAAAGGGCTTATCATACAAAACGGCAAGGGTCTGCCATACGAATATGGCAAGCAGCACGGATGCAAGGGTCAGGAGGGATTTCTCCAGCCCTTTCATTCGTTGGTTGTTTTTCATACTTCGTCCTTTGCTCTAAGGGCTTCTGCTACGGGAATAGAAGGTACCATAGCGGTTGCCTCGGCGGAGATGTAATAGAAATCGTCGGTGGGAGATGCGATAGACAGGGCAGAATAGAAGCCCTTGGCGGCGGCCTTCATTTCCTCACCTGTGATAAAGGTGATGTTGGAACGGGGGATTGCCTGCTTTGCAATAGGCAGTGCAGGCAGGATGCCGGCATCCACCACCATCTGTGCGGCGTCATCGATGTTTAGGGGGTCAGATACATAGGCAATGGATGCCTCGTAATCTGAGAGGAAAGTGGAGATCAGTGCCTGGTTGGCAGTGGCGAAATTCTTTCGCACCACAACGCAGCCCTGCACCAGGGGAGTATCGCTTACTGCGTCCCATGCAGCGGTGAGGTCCAGAGAAGAAATGGTTACTGTACCGGCGCTCTGGATCTTCGTGGCGGTCGCCTTAGGCTCGGGAAGCACTGCAACACTCACAATGCCACTCTTCAGTGCGTTGGGCAGGGTGTCCAGATTGTATTCAAGTGAAACAGTGGCGTTCACACCATGCTGTGCCAGGATGTACTCCAGCACCAGTTTAGGAGCCTGTTCGGGGGAATAGATGGTCAATCCTTCCAGGTCGGAGAGGCTATTTACCGTATATCCGTTGGTGCAGATGTGCAGAACGCCAAGAGTATTGATCGCCAGCAGCTGCAGGTTGCCTTCCATACCGGTGTAGAATCCGGGAGCGGCATTGGTGGGGAGAGCGGCAATATCAATATCGCCTGCGGCTAGGGCCGCCTTGATCTGGTTGGGCCCATCGTAAATTTGGAAAGTATACTTGTCACTCGCATCGCTGATCATTTTAGCCATGCCGATGCCGGTGGTACCGGCAAAATAGCCAATGTTGATCTTGGTGGCGGGTGCTTCAGGCTCAGGATCCTGGTTGTTCTTAATCAGGGTAACGGCTGTGGCAATGCCGGCACCGACCACCAGCAGGACGGCGAGAATAATAGCTGTAGTTTTTTTCATGGTTTTTGGGATATCCTTTCTATTTCTTTCATATTAAGAAGCGTAATGATTCCTCCGTCTACCCGGATCAGGCCTTTAGATGCAAAGCTCTGTAAAAGTCGGTAGAGGGAAGCCCTGCCTATATCAAGTGAGGAGGCAGCCTGACTCATATTGATTTTGGAATGCAAAGCACACTTTCCATGCATGGTTAGTAGGAAATTGGCAACCTTGCTTTCCACACTTCGGGCGGAAAGAGCGTCGATCTTGCGGTTTAAGAAGCGTATCCTGTCGCTAAGAAAAGCAATGTAGCTGACAGCCACGGCAGGGAAGCGGAGAAAGACCCTCTCCAGATCCTCCTGCTTTACTATGGCACACCGTACCGTTCCTTTTGCTACAACCGAGGTAGGGCACTGGGCGTAGGAACCGAATAGGGAAACCGCACCGAATATATCTCCTGACTCCAGGGTGTTCAGCAGAACCTTTTTCCCTTCTCGTTTGCTGTACACGTTTGCCTTACCGTTCAGAATGCACAGCAGGGCGTGCTCCTCGCTGCTCTCGTTTCGTATGACAGAGCCGGTGGGGTAGTCTGTGATGGTCGCGTTCAGGTAGGTGTACGCCTCCTGCCTCTCTTGTTCGGTAAGGGGTGAGAGCAGACGGAAGGCTTCAAAATTGTTTTTCATGCCTAACCTCTCGAAAACTGTCTTATCTGATACACATTTTAACAGAAAAAGAGTGCCGGGTCAAGGGTTAATTTGTTAGATGTATCACAGAGTTTTCCTCGCCCTTTGTATAAAATAACGATTTTAACAATATTTTTAAAAAAGCGTGCTTTGACCTTTGAAATTTCGGCGATAACGTGATATACTTTATTCAAGTACCGCATACGTGCATTTTGCGGTAGTTTTTTTGAAAGTGTGGCACCCCGGTGCCTTGAGATATATATGTTTTTGAATATGACTGCCCCTTTCCCCGCCCTGATGGCGAGAGTGGCTTTTTCTGATTTTATCAGCCAATGCGCTGAAAACGCCAATTGGGTACAGATCGGCACCGTCCTTGCCATCGGTCTTTTCCTATCTGTGTTTTTGTTCGCACAAAAGACCCATACCTATGCCTGCTTTGCTGTGAGGCTGCTGGCTTGCACCGTCGCCATGGGCGTGGCAATGTTTTGCTCCTCCGTCTTTGCTATCTGCCTGGTAGGCACCGCGATCTTGGTATTTACCCTGCTGTATCAGCAGGATCTGCGTGAGCTGCTCTTCAAGTGCGGTGGCATCCGTCATTTTGCAAAGAAGGAAACTGCGGCTGCCCTGAGTGCCCAGGAAGAGGCTGTAAATGCGGTGTGCCAGGCATCTGCTGATCTTTCCCGCCACCACGTGGGTGCCCTCATCGTGTTTGAGCGTATGATGAGCCTGGATTCCGTGGCACGCAGCGGTCATGCCATCGATGCAAACGTGACCCCTTATCTGATCCGCACCATCTTCACCAACAAATCTCCTCTGCACGACGGTGCAGTACTGATTTCCCGCGGTAGGCTGAAGGCTGCATCCTGCATCCTAAAGCTTTCCTCCCGTACTGACGTAGGCCCTGAGCTGGGTACTAGACACCGTGCTGCTA
>JAZORW010000007.1:0-1267 GCA_045656805.1 Eubacteriales bacterium
CCGTCTGGCACAGTATACCGTCACCCGTGCGGGAGAGGGGCAGAAGATCGAACAGGCACACGGCATGGTGTATTACAACCTGGCCTCTGCCTTTAAGAACCGTATTGCAGAGCCCCTTTACGTTGTTTCTACATACAGCGAGGCAGCACAGAGCTGCCCCATCGAGCTGACCACCCACCAGGGCCAGGAATGCGATATTATCGTCAGCGGTGCCCTGAAGGTGCAGGTAGGGGAGCACGTAGAGATCCTTCACCCGGGCGACAGCAACTATTACGATAGTGACACCCCCCACGGTATGATTGCCACCGAGGGCGCAGACTGCGTCTTCTACGCCATCGTACTAAACCCTGCAGGAGAGCCTATTTCCAACCTGACCCATAACGGCGTGAGAGAGTTTACCACTCTGGCACCCCGTTTCTCTCCTGACAGACACTTCGTCTGGGAGAACTTCATTGACGTGAAGGAGGATGCAGAGGGTGCTCTGCAGAGCCTGTCCTTTCACGGTGAAGAAAACTTTAACTTTGCCTTTGACATCATTGACCGTCTTGGCAAGGACCAGCCCCAGAAGCTGGCAATGCTGCACCTGGATAAGCATCAGGTGGAGCGTCGCTTCACCTTCGCAGATCTAAAGCGTGCCTCCTCCCAGGCGGCTAACTATTTCCGCTCTCTGGGCATTGGTCGCGGTGACCGCGTGATTTTGATCCTGAAGCGGCACTATCAGTTCTGGTTTGCAATTCTCGGCCTTATGAAGCTGGGGGCTATTGCCATTCCCGCACCCAATCAGCTGAAGGAGCATGACCTGGCATACCGCTTTAACGCCGCAGGCGTGAAGGCTGTGGTTTGTACCGCAGACGGTGAGATCGGAAATGAGGTAGAGGCAGCCGCAAAGGATTGCACGACGCTGGAGACGAAGATCTTAGTCGGCGGTAAGCGTGAGGGCTGGCACGACTTCGATAGCGAATACAGCCTGTACACAGGTAAGTTTGACAGGGCAGAGGATGCCCCTGCAGGTGATGAGACCATGATGATGTACTTCACCTCCGGCACCTCCGGTAACCCCAAAATTGCCGTACACAATTATAAATATCCTCTGGGCCATTTCCACACCGCCAAGTATTGGCACTGTGTAAACCCTGACGGACTGCACCTGACCATCTCCGATACGGGTTGGGCCAAGGCCGCCTGGGGTAAGATCTACGGTCAGTGGCTGTGTGAGGCACCCATTTTCGTATATGACTTTGACAGATTCTCTGCAGAGGAGATTCTG
>JAZORW010000008.1:0-13880 GCA_045656805.1 Eubacteriales bacterium
GCTCTGGTAGATACGGTCACACTCAGGTCTAAAAGCTCGCCTTTAACACCGTCATTGATATTTATATGGATAGCAAAGCGATGATCTTCGGTCTCCACTATTTTAGCCTTTGCACTCACGCCAAGACTTGCCAAAGCCAGATGTCTGGCTGCTACAATTTCTGCCCTCTCGATCATTTCGTGAGGGATGCTGGTGCGTAGCTCTCTCGCTACCATACTGCCGGTATCGGAGATCATATAGTACTTTTCTTTGCCCAGGGTGTCTTCCCAAATATGCTTAAACTCAACCAGCTCTGAAAAGCACTCAGCAAAATCGAAGCCCTGAATGCAGCCACTATCTACAACCGCATCCACGATGGCGTTATAGGTCATAGGATGGCGAATTTCATCCAGTAAGCAAAGAATAAAAATCTTTACATCCGTCTTGTCCCACAGCGGACCTTTTCTCTTTTTCATTGTTCCTCCAAAATAAGTTGGGGAGGGCTTACGCCACTCCCCCATGGATATTAGAAGAAATACTCGTCGTAGTGTCTCAGCTTCGCACGGGTAAACACAGTGAAGCCATAGTAGTTTACGTCCAGGTGGCGAAGGTTCTTATGCTTTACATAGTAGCTCTGGTTGAAGATCAGAGGCAGAACAGGCATATCAGCCATCAGCATTTCCTCTGCCTGGTGCAGAATCTCTGCGCGCTTCTCGAGATCAGTTTCACGGGCGGCAGCCAGAATCAGTGCGTCGTATGCTTCATTTTCATAGTTAGCAAAGTTAGGCAGATAGAAGTCGGAAACCTTCTTATCAGGATCAACGGAGAGGTTATATGCAACCAGATCAACGCCGGCACCGCTCAGGTTGCTGGAAAGACCGGCCAGGGCAGCAAAGGCATTGGTGGTGTACATCTGATAGTCGATGCCGATAACGTCAAAGCCCAGTTTTTCAGATACGTTTCCGTTTTTATCATAGATAACGTCACGGTTAAAGATAGCCTTAAGAGCAGAAACGTTGTAGCTGATAAACACATCGTCTGCACCTGCATCCTGCATGATTACGTAGTAGGTAACAGGCTCAATATGAACGGTGTAGCCCAGCAAACCCCACAGCCAAGCAACGTATTCAGCAATCGCCAGCTCCTCTTCTCTATCGGATACGGTAATGGTGAACTCACCACGCTCTGCACCGATAGCGTTAAGAGCCTCGTTTGCCTCGTCAACCGTCATTGCAGCAGCAGAGCTAATCACATTATCGTCACTGTTGCGGAAGGACTTATTTTCACGACCGGAGGTAGAATCCCATACACCGTTGGAGATCAATCCGTTAGCGGGGGTGCCGAAGGTGATCATGTTGGCGATAGAATTTCTGTCGATAACCTTAGAAAGGATGACACGCACACGGGAATCAGCAAACAGAGGGTTGGAGTTGTCAAATACGTAGGTATAGGTGGAAAGGTTGTCAAAGACCTCAGCCTTATCCTTCAGTGCAGCACGGTCTGCCAGAGACAGAGAATTCATGTAGAAGATGGTGTTCTCAGCACCATTCTCCAAAAGATCGTAATACTGCTCCAGAGTCTCAGCATGGGATACCTCAGGATCTACGTTCCAAATAGTGCGGATCATGCTGGGGATAACGTAATGATCCTCATCCTTCTTGGAATCAGGACCGCGGTGATAGCCGGCGTGACGGGCAAGAGTGAACTTACCGTCCTCGTAGTCCAGCTCATTTACCTTGAATGGACCGTTGGTATAGCACTGAGTAGAGCTACCGTTGGACCAGTACTCCTCCTGATTCAGAACGGCATCACGAGCGACAGGTGCCAGAGAGATAGAGGTCAAAGTGCGAAGGAAGCCGTCCAGATCTACGTCCTTGTCAGCGAAGGTGATCTCCAGGGTCAGGTTATCCATAGCAACTGCACCAAAGTCATTGATAGAAACGCCCTCGGCGGCAGTCTTAATTTCAATAGCGTTCTTGATCTCATACAGCAGAGGGGCACATGCAAAGCTGTTGTTATGATCAATGATACGCTGCCATGCATAAACGAAGTCTGCTGCAGTAACCTGAGAGCCACTGGTCCAGTAGGACTCACGCAGAGTGATGGTCAGGACGCCCTTGTCCTTATCATACTCGTAGTCCTCGGCCATTGCCTTCTGCACTTTACCTTTCTCATCAAGAGTGAAAAGGGGCTCGTAGATCATGTGAAGCACCGAAATGGTAGTATCATCGATATAATCCCCTGCGGGATCAAACCCATAGATGGGGTCCGCCAGATATACACTGATCTGGGCACCTTCATCCTCCGCACCGCAAGAGGTGGTGCATACCAGGGTGGTAAACAGAATTACCACCAGCATAAGAGAGCTGACAATACGTTTCATTTTAGAGTGCTTCCTCCGGAAAATAATACATTCTGTACTATTATAACACCATCTTTTGGTGCTTGCAAGTCATAAAGGGATGCTTTCCGTGCTTTTTGTCGCATTGCACAATTTGATAAAAAACCTTTGGTGAATATTCTACTAATTAAGGGTAATTATATATAATTAAAACGCAATTTCGGAGACCGAATATGAAAAACAGCCCCTTGTATACCGACCTGGCACTGGAGTGCACCCCCGGGAAAGACCAGATGCCGGGTGTAAGTGTTGAAAGCTACCGCCATTCTCACGTCACTCTTACCCGCATTAATATCACAAAGGATGACGCAGCTAAGGCTCTGGGTCGGGCAAAGGGCACCTATATCACGCTGACCGTGCCCAGTCTGTATCAAATGGACAATGCAAACTACCGGGCCGCCCAAACAATTATGATGGACCAGCTGTCTTCCCTCTTGCCCGCAGGTACCTCTCCCCTCCTGGTGGTAGGACTGGGAAATCCAAGCTCGCCTCCGGATTCCTTTGGAGTTCATACTGCACGGCAGATATTCCCCTTTGGAAGGGACGGCACGCAGCAGGCGTGCGTGCTTTCACCGGACGTCAAAGAGAACAGCGGAATGGACAGCGCCGACGTGGTGGCAGCTATCGCCAGATCACGAGAATTCCGGGGCGTTATGGTACTGGATTCCCTTTTGGCCCGGAAGCGGGACAATCTGCTAAAGTGCATTCAGATCTCCAACACAGGGATCGTGCCGGGTAGCGGTGTTGGCTCACACAGAAAGGCCCTCAACCGTGAAACCATAGGGATCCCCGTCGTATCGGTAGGTGTGCCTACCACCCTGCGCTGGGATAGCGACGGAAAGCCTCCTCTTTACGTGTGCCCGCAGGACGTGTTAGAGGCTGTCAGAGGTGCATCCCTGCTGGTCAGCGATTCCGTTCACTCGCTGTTCTATCCGTAATAAGAGACGCATACCTTGAATCAAAACATTCTGACGGAGGACAGGTACATGACAGAGCAAGGGATCTATCGCGATATTGCAGAGCGAACGGGGGGTGATATTTATATAGGCGTGGTGGGCCCCGTCAGAACGGGCAAATCCACCTTTATCAGACGGTTTATGGAAAACTGTGTCCTCCCACGCATCGAGGACGATTACGACCGTGCAAGAACTGTAGACGGTATGCCGCAGGCGGCATCCGGCAGAACCGTCATGACCGCCGAACCAAAGTTCATCCCTGACGAATCTGTACGTATTACTTTGGGTGACACAACTCTCAACGTGAAAATGATAGATTGCGTAGGGTATCTGATCCCGGACGCCCTGGGGCAAACCGAAAACGGAGAGCCTCGCATGGTCAGAACCCCATGGGACTCCTCCCCCGTCCCATTTGTTCAAGCGGCAGAAACAGGCACGCAAAAGGTGATCTGCGAACATGCTACCATTGGAATGGTGATCACCACGGATGGTAGCATTGGCGATATTCCAAGAGACAGCTACGTGGATGCTGAGGAACGGGTGGTCAGGGAATTAACGCAGTTAGGAAAGCCCTTCGCTGTCATCCTGAACTCCTCAAGGCCTCACAGTCAGGAAGCCCGTGCCCTCGCCCATTCTCTCGAGGAAAAATACAGTGCACCGGTGGCACTGCTCAACTGTATGGAACTAAACGAGGAGGACGTGGGACATATTCTGGCAATGCTGCTGGATGAATTCCCCGTCACAGAGCTATATTTTAACACCCCCTCATGGCTAAAGGTGCCCCCCAGAGATCATCCTCTCAGGCAAGCGGTCTTTGCCCAGATCTCCGACCTGACAGAGCAGATCTCTAAGATGGGCGATGTGCCACGGGTCATCCGTGACATCAATGCCTCTGACGCAGGCAGACAATACCATATTGAAGAGCTACACGCCGGCAACGGGCGTGGGCATATTACGCTCTGTCTGCCAAAGGAACAGTATCTGTCGGTAATGGAGGAGCTTTCTGGGCTCAAAATCACTGACGAGGGAGAGCTGCTTTCCATGGTGTGCGACCTGGCAGAAGCAAAACGGGCGTACTCTCGTGTGGAAAAAGCATTGGCGGAGGTCAGTGACAGAGGCTACGGCGTGGTCTTGCCGGAGATGGAGCAAATGCGTCTGGAGGAGCCCAGACTCACGAAGCAACCGGGTGGCTACGGAGTAAAGCTGCGGGCAGGAGCAAACTCCATCCATATGATCCGTGCCGAGATCATGACCGAGATCAACCCTGTCATTGGCACACAAAGCCAGGCAGAAGAAATGGTCAAACACCTATCCGAGGAATTTTCCGAGGACCCGCAAAAGCTGTGGGAGTTCACCCTGCTGGGCAAAAATCTCTATGAAATGTTAAGCCAGGGAATCGATGAGAAAATGACGAATATGCCGGAAGAGTCCCGTATGAAGATGGCAGAGACCCTAGAGAAGATTATCAACGAGGGAAGCGGCGGGCTTATCTGTATTTTGCTATAAAAAAAGGGCAGGCGTTAGCGTGATACTCTTAAGGGAGTATTCACGCTAAGTTATGATTGCCCTTGTGGGCAAGTTATCAGTTATGAGATACTTCGTATCGTTATGATTGGCTTCGCCAAGCTTAAGATTTGATGGGCAATCATATCATAACGTTTGCGAAGCAAATTCATAACGGTGAGCGAAAGCGAGCCTCATAACTCTAAACTAAAACCAACAGAAAAAGAGAGAACGTTTCGGCTATAAAACCGGTTTGTTCTCTCTTCTGTTGTTGTATGGGTTTGGGCGGAGCTGCTTTGCGGCTCGTGTCCATCTTTGCGTTTGACCGAGGGGCTGCGGTGCTCGCACTTTACCCAAAGTGTAAAATTCTCCGCTAAGGACATCACGCTTTAATGGCCTGCCTTATTTACTTGCGTTCAGCGTGTAAAATACCCCTAAGGGTTGCCAAAAACAACGGCTCAACTCTGTCGAGTGGCTTGTCATTTTCGAAATAGAAATCGTAGGAATACTGCTCTACCATATCGTCTGCGGAATTACCGTAGGTGCCCTCACGCATTGCCATTCTACTGCCCCCACGGATCAAAAGTGTGATTGCCCTCCCGCCTGTCATAGAGACGAATTTTTCGATTTCCTTCGGCTCGCGGATATGCACGAACATCAGCTCGTCATCCGACTGCAAAAACAGGTCGTATTGCTCCTTTAACCAGGTAGTAGGATAGTCGTTATAATCCACGGTCAGCTGCTTCAGATCCGCCAGAAATTTTCGTGCTTTATCCGTCTTTTCCCCCTGCCAGCCGCACTGCTTAGCAATCTCCTTGATTGGGGTGATGGAGGAAACGTTACGCACCCGATACTGATGCTCTGCCATACGGCAAAGGGTATCTTTTCCTACTCCGCCGCATCCGTTAATAACAATGGCTGCCTTCATTGTGAACCTCGCTCTCGCAAGTCGATTTTTGTTTTCTTCCTCATTGATTATATACCCGAAACAGTTCTGTGTCAAGGCACACATTTTTCTTATAGGTATTGGAATTCGGGCGTTTTTGTGGTATACTAACTAAAAAGATACTCGGAGGTCAAAATGAAGATTTCTACATTCGGTTATATGCCGGACGGCACCCCCATCAAAGAGTTCCACATGTCCCGGGGGGCGCTCTCTGTTTCCATCATTACCTATGCCGGTGCGATCCGCACGTTTTACGTGGGCGATACCGATATTGTTTATGGATACGACGACCTGGAGGGGTATCTGAGGGATGATTCTCACCAGGGTTCTCTTGTCGGTAGATATGCCAACCGAATTCGTGCCGGAAAATTCACCCTGGACGGCAAGGAATATACCCTGGAATGCAACTCCGGGGAGGGTAAAGTGCATTTGCACGGCGGCAGCCGTGGGTATTCCCGCCGCGTTTGGGAGGTGGACTCTTACACCGACAACTCCCTGACACTGAAGATGGACTCTCCTGACGGTGATGCAGGCTATCCTGGTCACGTAGTGGTATACGTTGCCTATACCCTGACCCCAGAGGGGTTATGCATGGACTACACTGCCACCACCGATAAGGCGACCCCCATCAACCTGACAAATCACGCATACTTCAATCTAAAAGGTAGCCACTGTGACACCGTTTTAGACACCCTTGCCACTATTCATGCCACCCATTACAGCGTACTGGACGAGGATATGATCCCCGTACGCAGACAGGCCGTGGAAGGTACCCCCTTTGATTTTACAACTCCCCACACCATTGGTGAACGCATTGACGAAGCTCATCTGACCTATGATAATAATTTCGTTTTGGATCCCACGGTCAAGGAGGTATCTATCTGCGGTAAGATGCTACGCCCTGCCGCAAAGGTGGAAAACGAAAAGCTGGCACTGACCCTCTACACCGACCAGCCCTGCATGCAGATGTATATCGGGTATTTCCTAAGGGATGACAATCCTATGAAGGGTGGTATGCCCCAGACTCCCCACACCTCTATCTGTCTGGAGGCACAGACCGAGCCCGACGGACCTAACCGTGGAGAAGCGATTCTTCGCCCCGGTGAGACCTACCGACAGACCACCGTTTACGGCATCACCCAAAAGTAACAGTGAATAAGAAGAGAGGCGGCACCCCCGCCTTTTTTCTATTTTCAGCGGAAAAATTTTTGTGTTTGGCGTTTTAGAAAACAAGAGAAAACGAGAGATAAAACGAGATTTTAAGAGCTTGCATATTTCTAAAATAATTTCCTTCAAAATTCTTCAAAAAAACGCTTGACAAGCCCTACCCACCGTGTTATAATGCAAAGGCTGTTAAAATATAGGCATAAGCCTACAACTAAAAACGGAGGAAACAAAATGTCCACTTATATGGCTAACCCCAATACTGTTGAACGCAGATGGTTTGTCATCGACGCAGCTAACAAGCCCCTGGGCCGCACCGCTGCTGCTGTTGCCACCATCCTTCGCGGTAAGCACCGCCCTGAGTTCACCCCCCACGTTGACTGCGGTGAGTTCGTTATCGTAATCAACGCATCTAAGGCTGTTCTGACCGGCAAGAAGCTGGATCAGAAGTTCAGCTACCGTCACTCCGGCTACATCGGCGGCCTGAAGAGCGAGAGCTACCGTCACCTGATGCAGACCAACCCCGAGAAGGCTGTTCGCCTGGCTGTTAAGGGCATGCTGCCCCACAACACCATTGGCGACAAGGCTATCACCCGCCTGAAGGTTTTTGCTGGTGCTGAGCATGTACATGCCGCACAGCAGCCCATCGTGCTTGACTAATTGAGAGGAGATAAGAGTAATGTATACTAGTGCTAAGCCCTACTTTTACGGCACCGGCAGACGTAAGAAGTCTGTAGCTCGCGTTCGCCTCTATCCCGGTACTGGCAACTTCACCATCAATGGCAAGACCTCTGACGAGTACTTCGGCCTTGATACCCTGAAGCTGATCATTAACCAGCCCTTCAACACCCTGGACGTAGTAGGTCAGTTCGACGTTGTTGCTACCGTCCGCGGCGGTGGTATCTCCGGTCAGGCCGGTGCTATCCGTCACGGCATCGCCCGTGCTCTGGTAGTAGCTGACGAGACCAACAAGAGCCCCCTGAAGAAGGCAGGCTTCCTGACTCGCGATCCTCGTATGAAGGAAAGAAAGAAGTACGGACTCAAGGCTGCACGTCGTGCACCTCAGTTCAGCAAGAGATAATTCGATTTATCTCAGTTTACAAAGCTCTGTGTTTTCACAGGGCTTTGTTTTTTGCAAAGGGTCGAATTATCTCGCTGAACATGTGGCCGACAAAGGACAGGCCTTTGTCGTTCAGGCTGAAAACATGCCACCGGCATCTTTTCTTTACGCCTGAACAGTTCTCAAGAAATAATTCGATTTATCTCAGTTTACAAAGCTCTGTGTTTTCACAGGGCTTTGTTTTTTGCAAAGGGTCGAATTATCTCGCTGAACATGAGGCCGACAAAGGACAGGCCTTTGTCGTTCAGGCTGAAAACATGCCACCGGCATCTTTTCTTTGCGCCTGAACAGTTCTCAAAGAGATAAGACACCCATCATTTTGGTGGGTGTCCTTTTTGTTATCCCGCCTCGTACGCGAGGCCGACAAAGGGCAAGCCTTTGTCGTTTGGGCTAAAAACAACCGTCCAGGTTGTTTTCTTTATGCCTGAACAGTTCTCCAAGAGATAATTCGATTTATCTCATTTACAAGGCTCTGTGGTTACACAGAGCTTTGTTTTTTGCCCTCCCTTTTATTTTTTGTAAGAGTGTGATAAAATATTGTAAAAGCCCCCCTACTAAACCAACGGTAGGTGTACTTAATGCTCAGGGGCGGGTATACTGTGGATGAAAGGAGGCAAAAAATGAATCAAGTAAAGATAGGCAAATTGATTGCCGAGTGCCGTAAGCAATCAGGCTTGACCCAGGCACAGCTGGCTGAGAGGCTGGATATCACGGACAAAGCCATTTCCAAATGGGAAAGAGGCATTGCCATGCCTGATTCCTCTATTATGCTACCCCTATGCGAGATCCTAGGCATCAACGTAAACGAACTGCTGAAGGGAGAGCGACTGAATATGGAAGACACAATCCCGACAAACGAGCAGCTACTGCTGGAAATGGCGAAGGAAATTCAGCAGAAAAACAAGACCATCTGGACCTCCATGTGGGTTCTGATGATTGTCAGTATGACCGCTCTTATCGGGGGAGTCTTTTTGGCTGCGTTTTTAATACCCGAGGGCGTTTGGCAGCTGGTCACCGTCCTCCTGCTGTGCGTTCTGTTTTTAATACCCTGCTTCTATGCTCTGAAGCTGGAGGTAAGCGTGGGCGTCTATAAATGTAAGGTGTGTGGCGAGGAAATCGTCCCCACCTATCAGGAAGCCATGAAGGCGATGCACAGGGGCTTTACACGCCACCTGAAGTGCCCCAAGTGCGGAAAACGCACCTGGTGCAAAAAAGTGATTAAAAAGTAATCCCACAATCGCATCCAAGAAAATAAAAAACACGGTGATTTTCACCGTGTTTTTCTTTTAATAGGATTTCTTCATTTGCCTCAAAAACAAAAGGACGGCAATCCCCAGGGCAGCAAGGGCATAGCCCAAGACCCACGGGAGATGGGACAGCATATCTCCCCACTCCCCTGCCAGCACTGCCTTTTCCATTTCCACAGCATGCACGTACGGGAGAGCGTAAGCTATCTTTTCAAACGCACCTCCTACCAGTGACAGGTCAAACCAGGCACCGCTGAGCCACGCCGTCAGGTTGGTCAAAAGTGCACCACAGATGCCTCCGGCCTGTTTATCTGTGAGTATGCTGCCGAACAGAAGCCCAAGGCTGATAAACAAAAGGGAGATGGGAAGGATCAAAAGGATCGCCCACAGGATTCCCCAGCTTAATTTTAGCCCCAGTACCAGTGCCACAGCATAGCAAATTATACACTGCATAAGGGCAAATGGCAGTATGGGCAGGGTATAGCCCAAAATAAAATCCACGGGGGTCATAGGTGTGGTATATAATCTCTGGAGCAAAGAAGACCCCCGATCCTTAGAGATCAAGGTGGCAGAAAACAGTGTCATAAAGGATAGTCCAAACACCGTCACCGCCGGTGTTAAAGACCCAATCTCAAAAAGGGGTACAGGCACGTTTGCCTGAATTGCACTCAGCAGTAGCAGCAGTATCAGGGGAAATCCTAATCCAAAGGCAGCCGTCAGGGGATCACGCAGGATCTCCTTAGCATTTCTATTGGCAAAGGCGAGCATTCTCATTTTGCCACCCCCTTTACCACACGAATAAAGGCTTCCTCAAAGCTTTCAGTGCCCGCAAACTCCTTGATCTTCGCCACAGTATCGCAGATCAACATTCTGCCGTCTCGCATAATTGCCACACGGTCGGAGAGGGCCTCAGCCTCCTCCATATAGTGCGTGGTCAGAATAACGGTGGTTTCCTGCTTCAGGGTACGAATCAGATCCCACAGTTCGCTTCTGGCTATCACGTCCAACCCCAGGGTAGGCTCATCAAGGAAAAGGATCTTAGGCTTCCCTACCAGTGCCATAGCGATGCTCAGCCGTCTTTGCCAGCCGCCGGACAGCTTTCCCGCCTTTCTGTCCAGCACGCTTTCCAGCCCCAGAAGCTCGGTAAGTTCAGCCACTTTCTTTACTTTTTCTTCTTTTGAATAGCCCCGGACGCCACACATCAAATCCAGATTTTCCCTGGCGGTAAGCCCTGGTGCCACCGCAGTTTCCTGGGGAGATACACCAATTAACTTTTTTACCTGAGGGGCTTCTTTTAGTATACTGCTTCCCAGCAGCAAGGCATCGCCTGCATCAGGCTCTGTCAGGCAGCACAGCATCTTGATCGTGGTGGTTTTACCCGCGCCGTTTATGCCAAGAAGAGAAAAGAGCTCCCCCTGTCCTATCTCAAAGGATAGATCATCTACAGCGACCACATTTTTATACCGTTTCGTCAGTCCCCTGACCTCAACTGCTATCATGTATTATCTCCCTTATTTAAATGCCTGAGGCGTATTCCCTGATATACGTCCGACAGCATGGTGCTAACCAGTCCCCAATCCAGTGACAGAAAGGAGGTAGCAAGCATTACGCCGATCCCGTGGACGCAAGTCCATATTTCCAGATGCATCAATTTGGCAGTATGAGCGTCAATGCCGTTCGCCGCCATGATCATTTTTACAGATGCATCAAAATCCACAGATGGGGTCAGAGTTTCCCCACTTCTATCCCGCATAAAAAGAAGCCTGAAAAGCTGCTTTTCCTCTTTAGCAAACCGCAAATACCCCATACCGTATGCCTTATAGGGGGGATACTCTCCGCTCTCCACCTCTTTGCGAAGAAAGGACAGATACAGGGCGTAGGCGGCTCCAATGGTTTCCTTCTCCAGGTCTTCCATCGATGAAAAATTAGAAAAAATGGGCTGTGTAGAGCAATCCAGGTGGGCTGCAATAGCTCTGGCATTTATAGCATCCTGCCCTCCTGCCCTCACCAAATCGACGCAGGCATTTATAATATCTTCCTTCGTTATTCTTACTTTAGGTGGCATATCTACCCTTCCGTTATATAACGCTTGTTATTTATTGATAGTTTAACATATAATGCGAGAACTGTCAAGGAAATATAAAAATTTTTAAATCAAACCAAAAGCCCCCGTGCGAGATGCACGGGGGCTATGGTTATGTAGCTATATTATCTGGTCTTTTTGCCACGGCCACGGAAATTCAGCAGTCGGAACAAAATATCCAGCATCAGTAGTGCCAGCATCGCACTGGCGCAGGGGATCAGCCCGTTGGTAACGTTACTGGTGGTTTCAGGCAGATCAACACTAAATACCTCATCCACCGTGTTCATAACCTCACCCTGGGTAAGATCCGTAATACCTGCCAAAAGGCCTGCACCGTCCTTACCAAACAGATCGTATTCCTGTATATTGCCGCCATAGCAGCCCATGGTGGTCCGGTCAATTACCTGACCGTCACCGTTATACAGAGTCGCTGTGATCTCATAGATCTGGTTAGGATTATCCAGGGGATACAGTCCCATGTAGACACCCACACCTGTACGCAACAGCTCGAAGGTTTCACCATCACCGGAAGATCCCCAGGGACGGACGGTCACCTGCACCGTCTGACCTGAATAATTTATGGTGGTCTGCACACGAATTCTCAGGTTTTCTTCCAGGATCGTAGGGTCTGTGATCGTGAGACTGGATGCCAGCTTAATATCATTGACAGACTGCTCTACTGAGTTCAGTATGAGTCGCAGACCGTCCGGGGAACCGAACAGCTCTGCACCCCAGCTGGAAAGGTCTGTCATAATGGAAGTAACGTATCCGTTGCCCCACTCCCACTCTGCCACAATAGGACGATGGTCGTCATGGTACAGAGCCATCTGTGCATCTGACTTCAGGGTACTACCTATATATCCTCCCAGCACCAGCTGTGAGGGATCCAGCCCTGACAAAATGCCTGTTTGATCCGAAACTGTGGGCACAAAGGGTTCTGTGTTCACAAACTTCGGCTCCTTTGCCATTTCGGTCAGTTCTTCCATAATGGTATCCAGGTTTGCCAGATCTTCATCGGTTTCTACAGCTTTGAATACGCCGCCACCTTTTTCAGCCATCTCAGACAGCAGATTCTTTGCTTTGCTGTCGTTGCCCAGGCAAATGGTGGACAGAACGATACCCTGGTTCTTCATAGTGGTGGGTATATTCTCGTAACCGCCAACAGTGGGTTCACCGTCGGAGATAAAGATAACGTACTTGGTACGGGCACCCTTGAAATTATACAGCATATCATATGCAATACTCAGACCCGCGCCGTAGTTGGTATTTTGACCCGTAGCAGCCAGTGAATCGATCATCCCGTACAGGGCATCTTTGTCTGTTGCGGGCACAAGGGGCTGTCTCATGTTAGCGGAGCCGTTGAAGGTAACCAGACCTATGTAGTCACTTTCCTCCAGCAGTGCAATACACGCCTTTGCGCCCTTTTGGGCAGGAATGAATTTTTCCTGTTGGCTATGTGCACCCTGGGCCATGGATCCGGAGTCGTCCAAAACGATTACGATGGCCACGTTATTCTGGGTTTTATCCAGGGTCATGGTCACGGGCAGCATGTCTGCCAATCTGGTTTCTCCGTAAGAGAAATAAGAATCGGTAGAGCTGTCCGAGGTGGTCAGAAGACCCCGTCCCAGAAGACGCACGAACATATCCAGGTTTGCGTCCGCACCCTTGGGCAAGGAACTTATATCCGCACCCATGAGAATCACCTCATCATAGGGCAAAAGTCCTTCCATAGAGTTGGGGAATGCAGCCTCAGATACCACTTCCACCTGATAGCCGTTGGTCTGCAGCTGCGTTTTAAGAGCAGAAGACTGCCCTCCACCGTCAACGATGAGGATAGATGCATTGCCGTTTACCTTCACCCAGGTGTGATAGGTGTTATTCTGGCTGATGGAGTCCATTTCTTTGCTATTCAGCACCAGCTTGACGGTAATATCGTGAATACCCTTGGTATTCAGAATACCGCCTACGTACAGACGGGGAACAACGTTTTGCCCCTTGTTAAGGGCGACCGATACGCGGTCTATCTCAGATCCACCACAGGAGAAGACCAGATAGCCCTCCACCTCAGAGGTGCTGTAAATCTCCGTCTGCATGGTGATGCTCTTGCCCTTGTCAATGATATTACCGGGCTGAATCTCAAAATTCGTGATCTGAGCCTCGGAGAAATCATTAGCTGTCACGTCAAAGGGAACTGCATCCAGACGAATACCTCTCTGAAGAAGGATCGCCGCCGCATCATAAGCGTTATTTACGGTTTCCCGTCCGTCAGACAGAAGCACGATACGCTGATTATTGGTGGAATCCTGCGGAAACAGGGTTGCCGCCTCCTTCAGTGCCTCAGACAGGTCGCTGACCTGCTTATTAATAGCACGATCCAGATCGGGAGATTCATAAAGCTGAAAATAATCGTTGATAAGAGCACTCTTATCCTTAGTAAACTTGGTAGCCACCATCGTGCTGTCAGCGAAGAACATAATGGCG
>JAZORW010000009.1:0-2068 GCA_045656805.1 Eubacteriales bacterium
AAGAAGTACCCCAACATGCCCGCCCACATCGTAGAGGCAGGCCCCAAGGCTAAGTAATTTCCTATCCCCATACCTAAAAGGGTGTGCTCCTCCGGGAGTGCACCCTTTCTTTATCCCCAAGCAAAAAGGTACCGAGACAGAGGGACAGTTCTCCGTTCCCTTGTCTCGGTAGCTTTTTTAGGGGCTGTTTGGTTGGTGCGGCGGTTTGTGCGTTTGGTTGGGGCTTTTGGGTTGGTGCTGTAACCGGCCCCTACACCGGGCAATGTATGTTGAAACACATGCCCTGAAGGGCAAAAGTTTCAACACACATCACCCTTTAGGCCCTGCGATACGGGCTTTGGGCTTTTGGTGCGGTGGGTATATTGGTTTATGCGTGTGGTTGTGGCTTTTAGGGCAGGGGGTGTATTGGGTTTTACTTGCTGACTTTGGCGTCGTATGCGAGGGCGGCTTCTGCCATTTCTTCGCTGTGGCGGAGGACTTCGGCTACCTCTGTGGGGACTTCTACCTTTTGGCCACGGGCGATGAGCCATGTGCGGTTATTGATGGACACGAAGACGTCATCCTGCAGTTCCTTGGTCTTAGGCAGGCGGAGGGTTACGGTATTTTCCTTTTTCACTGTTGCCATGGTTTGTACCTCCTTAGTTTGCAATGGCAGTGGAAGAGAAGCGCTTGGAGCAGGACTCTACACGGACCAGATAGTTGGGGATCAGGATCTCAGCTGTTTTCAGCGCCTTCCAGCCAACACTGCTGCGCTGGTCAAGGGGGTCGGAGGTGCCGCCGGAGCCCTTCTGCTTGACGATGGTTTCAAGGCCGCCTCCCTGAATTTCTGTTACGCCGTATGCCCCGTCACCGAAAATCAGGGTGCCGAAAACTGCAAGTCCTTCAGGGCAGCCTTCCCCGGTATAGACTTTGGCTTCCGTGGTCTGGACGAAGCGGACACCGCCCATTTCGCCGATTTCACCCTCGTACAGAGCCTCTGCGGCTGCGTACTTATGGGCATCGATCCACTGGGGATCTCGCATCAGGTCATATGCCACGTAGGGGTGTACGATGGCGATATACTTGCCGTCAATGGTGGGGGCATTCTGGGCGCGGAGCTTGGCTACCACCTGATTGACCACGTCTACTGTCAGCATTGCACTTTCGTTCAGATCGGCTCGGGAAGTAACCTCGGTTTCGGTGCCGTCGGGAGCTACCTTGGGGCAATAGGTTACGTTGGTACCGGTATGGAGAATGTTACGGACAACGGTATCCAGAGTGATACCTGCCTGTCTGCCCAAGAGCTTAGCTGCCTCCAGGACCGTGTTATCCAGAGCGGTCAGCTCAAGGACGTCGGACTGGACGATATAATCGCCGTACTGGTGAACCGTTGCAGTAACGGTGCTGACGTTCAGGCTATTGCCGCCGGGGGTCACACCCTCGGTCAGAGGTGCAGTGGCCTTGGGTAGAGGGGAAAACTTGCGGAATTCCACGGTCTTGCCCCCGTTTGCAGGGATGGGACGCTTCTGGCCAAACTGGTCGTGAACCAGATTGGGGCTGGCCTCGTCAATGAGGTTCATATCGTAGAAGGTCTTCATTTCTGCAGAGAGGCCTTCCGAAGCGGTGGTCTGGCCTGCGAAAAGCTGCAGGTCCATAGGGGCTCTTGCCTCGGTTCCGGAGGCGAAAAGCTGAAGATCCATGGTTTCGGCTGTCTTTTCATGTGCAATGGCGCCAGGGGCTGCTTTGGCAGTCAGGGTCTGTTCGGTCTGTGCGAAAAGCTGGAGATTCATAGTTGCAAAAGTATTCATAGTATTCATAGTGTGCATTTCCTCCTTATGATTCATGGAATGTGTTGTGTGGTTGGAATTTATGTGTTTTTTATAGTTCACAGGTGCTGTATGGCTATCGGGGTCTATGGTATTATCTGTGGGGGTCGGGTAGATACTGTGATCCATAGGTAGCCCTCCTTTCTCGGTCCATTGTCATTAGAACGTGATTTTTTCTCCTGCGAAGACCCGGCGGACAATATCCTTACGTTCCTGTCTTGTCATAGCCTTAGGGTCGGTTTTGCTCAGTGCAGGGCCATGGA
>JAZORW010000010.1:0-9992 GCA_045656805.1 Eubacteriales bacterium
CCCCCCAGGAGTGGTGCAACGCACCACTCACGTTCGCTCGCCCGCTTTCGTGCGGGCTCGCCCCCACCCGCTTTGGTGCGGGTTACAGAGGCACCCCTCTTTGCCTGGGGGCACCGCTTTGGTTGCGGTGCGGGGTGCCCCTGTCCCCCCCTTTGCTCCCTGCGGGTCGCACTTCCCCCCCTTCGTGCCCTTGCGGGCACTGCCCGGGGGAAGATTGCACCAGGGGTGGGAAGTGTTGGCGGTCTTTCGGCAGGGTGCCTGCCCCTTGCTCCCTCGCACCTGGGAGGTGCTCAAGTCGCAGGCAGGCATCCCTGCCTCTCTCCCTTCTGTGCAGAGAGTTTCTCTCTGCAACCCCTGCGGGGGGCTCTCCCCCTCCCGTCCCCCCAGGGGGAGCGGGTTCTAGGATTATGAGTTTTGGTGCAGCGTTTGGGGCTTGACATTGTGCTATTGCTCTGCTATAATGGGTATGGGTGACAGGGTTATGAGTTCATTTTTGTTTCCATAACACAGTCAAACGCATCCCATAGTCCGTGTGGCTACTGCTTGCGGGGCAGTGTTGTTCACGGATGCGTACCGCCAAAGAGAGGCTTTGCCTCTCTTTTTCTTTTCCACTGGTGCCGACATGGGGCGTCACCATCCGTTTTGTCTAGATATATGCCTATGCACCAGCGGGGGTTTTGATCTCAGCACCCCCCCACTTTGCATAGGTAGTGGAATTATTCCCTCGGCAGAGCCTCGGTACCTAATTTCTTTTGTTGTGCAATACCCCTGCGGGGCTTCGGGGTGGCGGGGCACCCTATTACACAAAAAATATTATTAGGTATAATTGCTATATATTTTTTATAGAGATATGATGGATTTATCACGGGGCGGTCCTCTATCGGTCCATTGTCCCCCGAAGGGCAAGTTTTTATGATATATTATTTTATATCTTATTGTATTTGCAGGAAAAATGTGGTAAAATGAAATATCAACCTGGAAAGGATACCGCCATGCTCTGTGATTCCCACGTACATATACTCCCCGGTATGGATACCGGGCGTGGAACTGCCGAAGTCACGCGTGAGATGGCGTTCTTTATGCGAGAGCAAGGAATCGAGGCCGCTCTCCTCTGCCCTGAATACGATCCCAATGCAATGACCATGGCAAGATATTTAACGGTGCGTAATGCAGCTTACGAGCGTCTGATGTCTACCATTGACAAAAGAGATAGAAAGCATCGTGCTCTGCTGGTGCCCGCCGCTGAGGTGCCAATTACCGAGGTTACAGTGCATGATCCTCTACTTTCTAAGCTCACTATACCTGACACGCACATTTTGCCCTGTACTCTGCCCGAAAACGGAATCAGCAAGAAAACTATGGAAAATCTCACCTACATGATGCAAAAACGCCGTATATTCCCCTGCTTTTTGCATTTTGAGAGGTATATTTACCACTATTCAAATGCGTCTATTCATCGCCTTTTAAATCTGCACAGAATTATGATATCAGTATCCATTTACCACTTAAAGAATAAGATGGTACGTGATGCTGCTGCATATATGCTGCGTCACGGGTGTACGATCCTCCCCTGCACACAGGCGAAAAATATGTTCTCAACTCCCCCGATGTATGATTTTAAATATACACAAATGATCTCGCCGAGAGATAAAATGCTGTATAACAGACTCTGGAGAACGTCAGATCTGTTTTTCAGACCCCTGATAAACCACTGGAACGAGAAACGCATTTACTGAGATACTTCTGTCTGGTAGCCTCTCCCCCTCTCAGGTGCCTTTCTGACTTGTTTTGTGCTAAAATTTCTGCTACCATTGTATAGAGAGAAGGATTCACCATCCGCAGTTTCTCTGTAATATCTTTATGTACAGTGCTTTTACTAACGCCAAATCGCTTTGCGGCAACTCTAACGGTGGCTTTCTTCTCAATCATATATTCAGCAATTAATTCACTGCGTTCTCTATCATAGAACATACTCATAATGGGGCCTCCTATTCATTATGGATTGCCTCATTATATGTAAGGAAGGACAAGGAAATGCGAAAAGAAACAGATCAATTTATCAGCTCCACCATACTGGAAGGAATGACCAGTATCCGAGCCCTTCTGCACGCAAGAGAAGCAGGCATCAACGACCGACAAATCTCAAAGATCTATTTTGACCGTAAATGTTTAAAGAAAATAGGCAAAAACATAGGTTATCTCAAGGCAGTACAAAGTCAACACGAATATGAACTGATAGAATCAGACGCTGCTAAGATCGATTCCCTGGCCATTGGAAACACCCATGGTGGTCTGGTTGCCATTTGCACTGACAGAACACTCACTCCCCTCTTCGAGGTGTCGGAGCTCCCCCAAAGCGGCTTTTATGCTATGATCGAAGGCATTGAAGATCCTTATAATTTTGGATACGCCCTTAGGTCACTGATGGCGTGCGGAGTAACAGGTATTGTTCTTAACGAGAGAAACTGGTATACTGCCGCAGGTGTGATTGCCAGAGCATCTGCCGGTGCATCTGAGCTGCTCCCCGTTTACGTAGCAAAGTCTGAGGAGGCTGTCGAGTTCTTTAAGTCCCAGGGCTATCTTACCGTTGCAGCTGACCTACGCACAGAGCACTCCCTGGGAAGTACCCCTCTGCCCCATCCCCTCCTCTTAGTTGTAGGTGGAGAGAAAAGGGGCATTTCCGCCTCTGTTCTTAATTCAGTAGATCTAAAGGTGAAGATCCCCTATGCCACCCACTTTCCCGCTTCCCTGTCTGCTGCTTCTGCTGTCACCATGTTTGCCTACGAAATTATGCGGCAAAATATAAAAGAATAAGAAATGCCCCTGCACCAGAGTGCAGGGGCAATTTTAATAGCTTAGTCGTCGGGATACCCGTCGGGGTTTTGCTTTTGCCAGCGAGCAGTATCCTCGCACATGCGATGAATATCATACTGAGCAGACCAGCCCAGCTTCTCGAATGCCTTCTTAGGATCTGCATAGCATTCAGCCACGTCACCTGCACGGCGAGGGCCAATTACGTAAGGGATGGAAGATCCCCACGCCTTTGCAAATGCTTCTACAACGTCAAGGACGGAATAACCGTTACCGGTACCTACGTTAATATAGTCAACGCCCTCGGTTTTCTTGGTATATTCCAAAGCACACAGGTGTGCCTTTGCCAGATCTACTACGTGAATATAGTCACGAACACCCGTACCGTCATGAGTAGGATAATCGTTGCCGTGTACGGTCAGCTTCTCCAGCTTACCGCAGGCAACACGGGCTACGTAAGGCAGAAGGTTGTTGGGAATCCCCTTGGGGTCCTCACCGATGAGACCGCTCTCGTGTGCACCAATGGGGTTGAAATACCGCAGAATACACACAGAGGCCTGAGGCCATGCGTTAGACATATCCGTCAGGATACGCTCAATCATCAGCTTTGTTTCACCGTAAGGGTTGGTGGTGGACAGGGGGAAATCCTCAGAGATCGGAACCGTCTTAGGCGTGCCATATACAGTGGCAGAGGAAGAGAAAACAATTCTGCGCACGTCATACTTCTGCATCAGCTGGCAGAGATGCAGGGTTGCCAAAAGGTTGGTATAGTAATAGGTGATGGGCAAGCGCACCGACTCCCCTACAGCCTTCAGGCCTGCAAAATGAATAACAGAATCGATTTCAGGATGATCCTGAAATACCTTTTCCAGTGCATCCTTATCTACCATATCTACGTGGCAGAAGGTGGGGCGCTTTCCCGTAATAGTCTGGATGCGATCCAGAACGCAGAGCTTACTGTTATACAGGTTATCGACGATAACCACGTCCTGCCCTGCATTTAAAAGCTCTACCACTGTGTGAGACCCGATATATCCGGTGCCTCCTGTGACCAGAATAGCCATAATTTCTCCCTTTTGTTAAGAAAGAGCGTCAGGACAACCCTCACGCTCTTGTCTGATTATTCAGCGTATACGCTGACCTGCTTTTTGCCACCGGCAATCTTCTCGAACTTGACCTTACCGTCAGCAGTTGCGAAAAGAGTGTCGTCAGAGCCGCGACCGACGTTCACGCCGGGACGAATCTTGGTGCCGCGCTGTCTTACAAGAATGTTACCGGCAATAACTGCCTGGCCATCACCCTTCTTTACGCCGAGACGCTTGGATTCGGAATCACGACCGTTCTTGGTAGAACCAACGCCCTTCTTGTGGGCGAAGAACTGCAAACTCAGTTTCAACATTGTATGAATCCTCCGTAATTTTTGATTTTGCTCACTTACCGCTACGTTCTTCAAGAGTGACGGAGATATACTCACTATAATCCTCTTGAATGTCGCACATTTGAAGGTAGTAAGCCCTGATAAGTCCGCTAATGGCATACTGCTTTACTTTGTCAGTTGCCTCAGGTAATGCTGCAGGGGCAAACATACGCACGGTTGCATCATCCTCATCAATACTGTAATCAGCAAATGAGTCGTAGGCAACCTCAATGGCGTTAATGGTCAACATGGTCAGGGCAGATACCGTAGCACAGAGGATGTCCTCCCCTGCCTCAGCATACCCCGTATGTCCACTGACCTGAAAGCCCCAGTAAAATTCCCCGGACTTATAAAATTTGATTTGGGTCATAGATTAGCCAACGATCTTGGTGATCAAAATCTTGGTGTAGTCCTGTCTGTGACCGATCTTCTTCTTCTCGTTCTTCTTAGCCTTGTACTTGATAACGTCGATCTTCTTAGACTTACCGTTAGCAATTACCTTAGCCTCGACAGATGCACCTTCAACATAAGGAGCGCCAACTGCCAGGGTTTCGCCACATACAGTCAGTACCTTGTCAAAAGTCACGGTCTCGTCCTTTTCAGCACCGAGCTTCTCAACGAAGATGATATCTCCCTCGGTAACCTTGTACTGCTTCCCGCCGGTTTCCATTACTGCGAACATGAAGAGTACCTCACTTTCCTTAAAAATCGCCATGGTAGGCGGTGCAAAGCACACTTGTAGGCCCACGCACATGCGTCAAACTATTATATTATATAAAATATAGATTGTCAAGAACTTTTTTCTAGTTTTTTACTTCACGGGATTTCCTGCGGCAGGGACCTTTCTCTTTCGGCAGTTTTCAGTAGCCTTAGGATACTTTTCCTCAAACTGAGAGGATGCGTATACCAGCTTATCTCCCCGCTTCAGCTCAAACACAGTAGCCCCCACAGAGCCACGACTCTGCTTCTGGGAAATCATGTCAGAGGAAATCAGGATACCGCGGTCATGCTTGGATACGATCAACACGTCCACTGGCTCACTGCCCTCATAGAATACGCCTACACAGGGTACAGCACCGGAGAATGCCTGTAACAGTTTCTTACGCTTCGCCTTAGTTTCATAGGCGGTAACGGGTGTCTTTACTGCCTTACCATTCTCGTATACAAAGCCGAAGTTATGATCGGGATGATATTCGGTCAGCACCTTCGCACCGATGACGGTTTCACCCTCGTCAAAGTTCAGCTTTGCAGGGAGGTAATCACCCAAGAGGGATGCCTTCGTATTTTCAAAGGCGGACAAGGGGGCACGGTACAAACGAGCCTGATTGGTAAAGACGCACAGCTCGCCGATATTCTCGGTGTCCTCCAGGTACAGGATCTCGTCCTCTTCCTTCAGCTTCTGCTCGTCGTTACCCTTAATGGACTGCATGGTGATCTTCTTGAAGTACCCCTCTTTGGTCACCACGGCACGCACGGGATAATTATCCACCTTAGGTGCAATATCCTTAAACTTGCTGACCTCATCGTGAATGATTAAGGTTTTTCTGGGCTTTCCATACTTTTTCTTAATCTCAGTCAGCTGCTTAGCGATCTCACGCTTGATCTTGATCTCATCGCGGAGAATCTCCTCCAGGTTAGCAATTGCCTTCTGCAGTTCTTCTATCTCGTAGGTACGGTTCAGAATATACTCACGGTTCAGGTGACGCAGCTTAATATCTGCAATATACTCCGCCTGTACCTCGCTAAGGCCGAAGGCCTCCATCAGGTTCTTCACTACCTCGTCTTCCTTGGCGGTCTGACGAATGATGCGAATTGCCTTATCAATATCCAAGAGAATGGTGGCAAGACCCAAGAGAAGATGCAGCTTATCCTGCTTTTTCTTCAGGTCATAGGCCATTTCACGGCGTAGGCACTTCACACGGAAGGCGATCCACTGCTCCAAAATGCCCATTACACCCAAGGTCATGGGGTTACCGTTTACAATCAGATTGAAATTACAGCCAAAGCTCTTTTCCAGATCCGTTCTGGACAGCAGCATCTGCATAAGAGCCTCGGGGTCGGTATCCCGCTTCAGGTCCAGGGTCAGCTTAAAGCCGTTCAGGTCAATCGCATCACGGACGTCGGCAATTCCCTTCCCCAGAGATTTCTTAGTCAGATCTACGATCTGCTTCATAACCATTTCAATGCTGGCATTGTAGGGAATGGAAAGAATATCAATACAGTTATCGTCCTGATTGTATTCGTATCTGGCACGCAGACGGATGCTACCGGAGCCCGTTTCATAGATCTTGAGCAGACTCTCCGCATCGTATAGCAGGTATCCACCGGTAGAGAAATCGGGTGCCTTAATATATTCCAGCATCTGTTCTGCGGTGATCTTAGGATTGCGAAGCATGGCAATGGTACCATCACACACTTCTGCCAAGTTAAAGGAACAAATGTTAGATGCCACACCTACCGCAATACCCAGGTTAGGAGACACCAAAATGTTAGGGAAGGTGGTGGGCAGGAGGGTGGGCTCCTCCATAGTGTTGTCATAGTTGGGCACGAAATCCACAGAATCTTTATCAATTCCGTAGAATAATTCCTGGCAGATACTATCCAGCTTTACCTCAGTATAACGAGAGGCGGCGTACGCCATATCCTTACTGTAATGCTTACCAAAAGAGCCCTTACTGTCAACGAAGGGATGCAAAAGTGCCTCGTTGCCACGGGTAAGACGCACCATCGTTTCATAAATGGCGGCATCACCGTGGGGGTTCAGCTTCATGGTCTGTCCCACTACGTTGGCACTTTTGGTTCTGTGCCCTGTGAGCAAGCCCATTTTATACATGGTGTACAGAAGCTTTCTCTGAGAGGGCTTAAAGCCGTCTATTTCAGGGAACGCACGGGAAATGATAACCGTCATTACGTACGGCATATAGTTCTTTTCCAGGGTTTCCGTAATAGGCTGGCGGGTAATCTCAGCCTCCAGAGGAATGATTTCTGCGGTTTTCTTTTTTCTTGCCATGCTTAGTTGTCCTTTTCGGATAATGTCAGTATTTGATGGGCTGCAGCACGTATCATACGGTTATAGAGGGCGAGACCCAGTCCCCTCTCAGGTGGCAAGGGTGCATACAGAACACTGTAATCCACCTGATCGGTGGCACGTAGGATCTGAAATAAGCGATGCGCCTGGGTGGCAACGTCTGCCTCTTTGCCAAGAGAGTACAGGTTTTCCTTTGGGAGAAATTTCTCATACTCGGCAATCTCTTCCTCATAGCAAAGGATCGCCATCTTAGGCTCATTCAGGCCCCGAATATAGTTCTGCCTTGCTTTATTATCGCCTTTTAGAAGATATAAGGAAGTGGAAGGTGCATAATGCTTATGCTTCATACCGGGAGAAAGGGCCACCTCACCCTCCTTCAGCTTGCCCATAACAGCGGGGGCGATATTAAGCCTCGGCACCACTGTCACCAGATCCTCGGGGGTAATGGCACCGGGACGCAGTAGCGTCAGAGCGCCGTCGTCCTCAATCTTAACAATGGTAGATTCCAGGCCTACGTCCGCCTCTCCCCCGTCAATGATCATATCTACCTTACCGTCCAAATCCTCTCTTACGTGCTGTGCACATGTCGGTGAGGGTCTACCGCTGGTATTGGCAGAAGGTGCCGCAACAGGCACACCTGCAAAGGCAAGAAAAGCGTTTGCAATGGGATGGGAGGGGCAACGGACAGCCACGGTGGGCAGACCTGCTCGCACAGAGGTAGGGATACAGTCACGGCTCTTTAAAATCACCGTCAAGGGACCGGGCATAAAAGCCTCTGCCAATTTCCAATAGGTTTCATTGGTATAGGCGTACTGCTCCGCCTCCTCAGGTCTCGCAACGTGAATGATCAGCGGATTATCCGCAGGTCTTCCCTTTGCCTCGTAAATTGCCTTTGCGGCGTGGGGGTTCGTTCCATCACCGCCGAGGCCGTAAACCGTTTCTGTGGGAAATACCACCAGGCCGCCACGACGAATGATCTCCCCTGCCCGCTTCAGCGCTTCGCTGTCGCAGTTAAGTGTATCAATCGAAATATATTCTGTTTTCACTTGACGTCCTTTAGTGCATTTTCCGCATCAGATGCTGTCAGGGCATAGAGGATCTCCTCTATATCTCCATTTAAGAAGCGGTCAATATTATATAGCGTAACGCCCACACGATGGTCGGTAACTCTCCCCTGGGGGAAATTATAGGTGCGAATTCGCTCGCATCTCTCACCGGTACCTACCTGAGAGCGTCTATTTGATGCAATTTCCTGATCTCTGGCTTCCTGCTCCATACGGTAGAGCTTCGCTTCCAGCAGCTTCATTGCCTTATCTTTGTTCTTAAACTGGCTTCTCTCCTCCTGGCACTCCACCACGATTCCCGTGGGAAGGTGGGTCAAACGCACAGCAGACTCCGTTTTATTAATATGCTGTCCGCCGGCACCGCTGGATTTACAGGATTCGATCTTAATGTCCTTGGGATTAATGGTCACCTCTACCTCGTCAACCTCAGGCAATACTGCCACAGTGACGGTAGAGGTCTGTATTTTACCCTGGGACTCTGTACGGGGTACACGCTGCACACGGTGCACACCGCTCTCATATTTCATTTTCGAGTAGACACTTTTCCCCTTAAGAAGGAAATCGATCTCACGAAAACCGCCAAGCTCTGTTTCGTTTGCATACATAGGCTCAACAGTAAAGCCCACACGGGAGGCATACATAGTGTACATACGGTAAAGGTCGGCGGCAAACAGTGCAGCCTCCTCACCACCCGCCCCTGCACGGATCTCCACGATCACGTTGCGACCGTCCATAGGATCTTTAGGGACAATATACTTTAGTAGCCCATCCTCCATGGGTTCTTTTTTAGATAACAGCTCCTTTAACTCTTCCTGTGCCAGCAGGGCAAGATCCCCTTCTTCGCTTTCAGAAAGTTCTCCGGTAGCCTTGATCTCATCCAAGAGGTGAAGATAATCTCTGTATGCTACTACAGCCTCCTCCATCCCCTTCATCTCTGTGATACGCTCTGTATACACGGACATATCTGTGAGCGCTGCGGGAGAGGAAAGATATGCCTCAAGCTCTCCGTAGCGCTCACACAGTGCCTCCATCCTGGACAGAAGTATGGCTCTATAGGACTCCTGCATTAGTCGATAAAGGCGAGGAACGCCTCGTAAGTGGAATACAGGTCAGCCTTAGAGATCACCTCAAAGGGTGCGTGCATAGAGATAACAGGCACGCCCAGATCAACGGTATCAATATTCAGGGATGCGATATACTTCGCCACGGTGCCGCCACCGCCCTGATCTACCTTACCCAGCTCAGCAGACTGCCAAACTACGCCCTTTTCTGCAAACACACGACGCAGACGGCCGATCAGTTCAGCGGACGCATCGTTAGAGGAAGACTTGCCTCTGGAACCAGTGTACTTAGACAGAGTGGTTCCGCAGGACAGGATGGCACTGTTAGAGCGTTCATATACTTCCTTAAAGTTGGGATCGTAGGCGGCGTTTACGTCTGCAGACAGACACACGGAGCGGCTACGCACAACACGGGGGTTAGCACCCAGTGACATGCTGATCTGATCCATCAGGTCCTGAAGCAGGATGCACTGCATACCCGTATTCCCCTCACTGCCGATCTCCTCCTTATCAGCCAGAATAGTGATAACGGTGTGGGTGGTATCAGGAGAATCAAACAGGGCGGTTACTGCGGGATAAGAGCAGACACGGTCGTCATGTCCGTAACCGCA
>JAZORW010000011.1:0-4851 GCA_045656805.1 Eubacteriales bacterium
ACACGCTTTCCTTGCGCCAAACCCAATCCGTTCTCTCCATCCGAGAGGCCATGCTCGCCCCCCGCGAACGGATCCCCGTCGGGCAAGCCGTGGGACGGATCTGCGCAACCCCATCGGTTTCCTGCCCTCCCGCGATTCCCATCGCGATCAGCGGCGAGCGGATCACCCCCGAGGCACTGCCCCTGCTACAGTATTACGGCCACACCCACCTGTGGGTAGTAAAATAAGAAAAACAATATAGGGAGCTATACCTGATCAGGTATAGCTCCCTTTTTATTTACTATTATGCCGAAGGATGCACGCCATTATCTATGCCAGTATTTACGGTCCAGAGAACGGTACTGTACGGCCTCGGCAATGTGTGCCGCGCCGATGGTCTCTGCCCCCTCCAGGTCGGCAATGGTGCGTGCCACACGCAGAATGCGGTCGTGACCTCTGGCAGATAGACCCAGCTCGGAAAACGCCTGGCGCAGCACCATATCTCCCCCTTCGTCAGGGGCGCAATACTTCCGTAGCTGGGCGGTGGTCATGGCGGCGTTAGTGACGGGCTTTTCTCCCTCTTCCCGCATGCGGCGGGAGGCAAAGGCACGGGCGGCATTCACCCGCTCTCTCACGGTGGCAGAGGTTTCTCCCCCTCCGCCCCTACCCGACATCTCATCGTAGGATACGGCAGGCACCTCCACCTGAATATCAATGCGGTCCAGCATGGGGCCGGATACCTTCTCTAAATACCTTGCCACCTCTCCTGCGGTGCAGGTGCAGGTGTGGGTCTCGTCTCCAAAATATCCGCATCGGCAGGGGTTCATGGCACAGACCAGCATAAAGCGGCTGGGATAGGTGACACGGGCAGCGGCGCGGGTAACGGTCACCCGTCCGTCCTCCAGGGGCTGGCGGAGAGCCTCGCTGATTTGCTTAGGCATTTCGGGCATTTCGTCAAGGAACAAAACCCCGTTGTGTGCCATAGAGATCTCACCCGGGCGGGGATAGGCACCGCCGCCTACCATACCCACGGGGCTGATAGAATGATGGGGAGAGCGGAAGGGACGCATTCTCACCAGTCCCCCATCCAGTGCTCCCATAACCGAGTGTACCTTACTGGTTTCCAGTGCCTCCTCGAAGGTCATGTCGGGGAGGATGGTGGGCAGTCGCTTTGCCAGCATGGATTTGCCCGAGCCGGGAGGGCCGATCAGCAGCACGTTGTGTCCCCCGGCGGCTGCGATCTCCAGGGCCCGCTTTGCCTTTTCCTGTCCCCGCACGTCCGAGAAATCCTCCCCCGTCACAGCGGTGACGGCAGAGAAGCTATCTGCGTCGAAGGCTTCTCTCGTCAGCTCTCGCTGTCCTGCCAGGTAGGTCACCAGCTCACGCACGCTGGAGACCCCGTATACCTGAATGCCGTCTACCACGGCGGCCTCTTTCGCATTGACGGCGGGCACCAGCAGGATCCGTCTGCCCGCATCACGGGCGGAGATGGCCATGGGCAATACCCCGCTGACCCCACGGATCTCGCCCCCCAGGGAAAGCTCACCCAAGAAGCAGATCTCCGAAATATTACGGGCAGGGGTCAGGGTGCCGGATGCCAGAAGAATGCTGCACAAAATTGCCACGTCCAGGGCAGAGCCCTCTTTTTTCATACTGGCGGGGGCAAGGTTCACCGTCAGCTCCTTTTGGGGAAAACGGATGCCCGAGTTTTCGCAGGCAGAGCGGACCCGCTCCTTTGCCTCCTTCACTGCGGCGTCGGGCAGACCCACCAGCCCAAAGCTGGGCATCCTGTCAAAGCTGCTGCATTCCACCGTCACCTCATAGCCGTCTACGCCAAAGAGTGCGGCACTTTTTACCTTTTCTACCATACCCTTCCCCTTTTCGACCTTTTATGACAAAAGTATAGCACACGGTGAAAGTGGCTGTAAAGGCTTTTTGCGTTTCCCCCCCTGTTGTATTCTCCCTCGGGGCGTGGTACAATAGATACATTAAGGTAAGGAGATCTTCTATGAAGCTGTTTTTCCGCCGTGCCAAGACCCCCGAGAGGGAATATACCGATACCCACGTCGCCCGGTGGGTGCCCAAAAAGACCTGGGAGAGAGTGGGTGAGGGGCAGGTTTTGCTCCTGTGCTACGACAGTGACCTTTCTGCCGCCCTCCACGCGGGCTTTGCCCGTCTGGGCATGTCCTGCCTGGCGGTGGGCTATGCCCACCCCGAAGAAATCGCCGAAAAGCTAAAGGAGCTGGAACGCCCCGTTCTTTTGGGTGTGGGTGACACCACCGACCGCAGCCGTATGGCAGAGGCACTGGGGCTGTGTGACCCCGAGGGGAAAATTCCCTTCCTATTCCATATTACCGACCTGCTCTCTGCCCTGACCCCCGCACCCCGGGGGGAGAGAATGCCCACCCTGACCTTCACCGACCCCGCCCTGTTTTCAGAGGCAACCGAGGAGGAGCTGCAAGCCGCCCATACCCTGATGCTGCGGCTGGGCATGTGCCTAAACGCAGGCCTCTTCCGCATGATATACGCCACCTATTCACCCCTGACCTGCCTGAGGCTGTGCCGCACGGTACTGTCGGATATGGCAAGCGCCCCCGATGCCCCCGCCCACCACCTGCTCTCCTTTGGAGAATGGGGGGCAAAGCAAGTCTCCCGCCTGCCCCGGATGGAATGCACCCACTATGAGGCACTGGCAATGGGTATGCTGCTGGAAATGCAGCTGGGCGTTCCTTATATGCGGTGCCACCGCAGGACCATGGAGGAGCTGGAGGGGGCTCTCACCTACTACGGTCTGCCCCGTCTGCCTCTCTGCACACCCCAGGAGCTGACCGGCGGCATGGGGGACACCCCCGTCACCCTCTCCCTGCCTGAGTCGGTGGGTCACGCCAGACTCTGGCACACCCGAACCTCCACCCTGTGTGATATCCTGCACCAGACCCTAAAAGCCAACTGAAAAAAAGGACGGAAGCCCACCCGGGGCTTCCGTTTTTCTATTTACTTTCTTTGCAGCAGCTCTGCCACCAGACGGTCCAGCAGTGCATACTGCTCTGCCCCGTAGGACAGCTTTGCCTGCCTGTCTGCCTCTCCCACCAGGGCCAGGCACCGTCTCCACACGCTCACGTCCCGCATACGGGCGGTGCGGATATACAGCTCTGCCCGATAGGGGTTCATGGATAGGGAGGTAGATACCTCGGCGGCGGTCTGCCCCTCCTCCAGAAGCAGTGCCACAGACAAAATATCGGTATACAGGCGGGAGATCTGTCCCAAGATCACCGTGGGCTCGATCCGTCTGTCTCTCAGGTCACATAGGTTGCGGTATGCCCCCCGACCGTCCCCCTCCATCAGGGCATTGGTCAGACCGAAGGCATCCTCCTCAATATTGGCGGTGCAATACCTCTCCACGTCCTCACGGGTCACACGGCGGCGACGCCCTGCCTTCAGGGCACAGGACAGCTTTTCGGTTTCGTTTGCTAAAACGTCCATGGAATGCCCCACACGGGTCAGCAGTGCCTTCAGAACGTCAGGCTCCGCCTGGAGCCCCTCGTGGTCAAAATGCTGCTTCAGCCAGCTGAGCAGCTGGGCATCCCCCGCCTTCTCAAAGTTCACCACCTGGATCTGGCGGGACAGCTTACGGTACAGGGCGGAGGGACGCTTCGCCGTACCGGGATCAAAGCACTCCGGGGCGCAGGACAGCACCACTACGGCGTCACTTTCACGGCTTCTCTCTGCCAGTGCCAGCAGTGCCTCCACCCGTTTGTCTCCCATGTCTCCCAAATTGGCACCATGCCATTCCACCAGCTTTTTCGGTGCGAAAAAGGGCGGGGCATCCACCTGGGACGCCAGCTCCTCCAGGTCCGGATCTGCCCCCTCTCCCACGTAGTGGTTGAAGGTATCCGTGTCAGCCCCCGTCAGTATCTTTTTGCGGATCTGAGACAGGTACGCACGGCGCAGGTAACTCTCTTCTCCTGCAAACAGGTATACCCCGGAGGGGATCTCCCCCCGTAAAAGGTCCTTCAGCTCCTTGACTGTCATGCCTCCTCCTCTCCGGGCCGGGCCCACAGTCTGAATTCTACCCGGGCAATATCCCCCTCCAGCTCACGGGTGTACTCCAGGGTGATCTCACCGCCGCTCTCCCCCAGCTTCCATTCCGCCAGGGTAGGAACCACAGCAATGGAGAAGGAAAAGGGCGGCACCTGATACTTGCCCTCGCACCTCTGTCCCGTGGCAAAGGTCAGGTCTGTCTTCACAGCCCCCACACGGTGCCATTTGATCTCCCCACGGGGGAGCAGGGTCAGGGTGGAATAGCCGTTTTTGCTGTCCCCCTCCCCCTCCTCGTAGGTCAGGGAAAGCCCCTCGTGGGTCTCTTTTAGACGCCCACGGCTATTTTGGGTATAGGACTCACGGTCCTCGCCCGATACAATGGTACTTTGCACTTTGACCTTCATTTGCTGTGCCATGGGCTCCTCCTTGTTTTTTGTTGGTAAAAGGGGCTGCTTCAAATGGCTCGCATTTGAAACAGCCCCAAATTGTGGGCGATCTCTCAGCCCCGAGAACGGTTGTATTCAGAGGTGGGATTTACGATCTCTCTCCAGTCCAGCTCTCCTCTATCCAGAGCCAGCACCAAAACCTCAGCGGTGGCGATGTTAGTCGCTACGGGCACGTTATGCACGTCACACAGACGGAGCAGGTTCTGCTCGGTCATGCCGGGGGTCTGGGAGGGCTCGGTAGAGCGGAAATAGAAGACCATATCGATCTCGTTACAGGACACACGGGACAGCAGCTGCTCACCGCCACCCTCGCTACCGGACATAAACTGCTCGATCTCAAGACCCGTGGCGTCTGCAATATATTTTCCTGTTAAAGAGGTAGCAC
>JAZORW010000012.1:0-1695 GCA_045656805.1 Eubacteriales bacterium
ACCGAAGCTTTTTGTTAGGCATATAGCCGGAGTTTTTTCTCTTGCCTAACAAAAAGCAAGAGCGATTCCCCTCGGGTCCCGCCCCTTGCGGGCGTGTTTCTTTTGGCGCCCCTCGGGGCGACACCTCGCCCCCCTTTGACAATTCTTGACAAATGAGTTTTGTTGTGCTTAAATAAAACTATCTTATATTTAGAAAGGGACTCTGGAATGAAATCAGCTCTGCGTTTGCTCTTCAACGTTTTCTGGGTGCTGCTTGTTGGCATCAGTGCCGCAATTTCTAACTTTTTCCTGGGTATTGCCTGCTGCCTGACCGTTATCGGTATCCCCTTCGGTCTGCAGTATTTTAAGTTTATTAGGCTGGTGTTCGCCCCCGCCGGCAAAATGGTGGTTACCCGCTTCATGAAGCATCCTGTTATGAACGTTGTTTGGCTGCTTCTGGGCGGTCTGGCTACCAGCATTCTTTATCTGTGCCTGGGTATCGTGCTGACCCTGACCATTATCGGCTGGCCTCTGGCAGCGCAGCTCTTTAAGATTGCACGGTTTAACTTTGCCCCCTTCGGCTGTGTGATTTTGAGTGACGGCGAATATACCCCCGACCGCAACACGGAATATGACTACGATCTGCTGACCCGCAGAATCGCAGGTAATCCTGATCTGGTCATTGGCAAAAACGACGACGGCTCGTCCAAGACCGTAGCGGAGTATATTAAGGAGAGAAGCAGCCTGCTGGGTATCGTTATCACAAAACAGCAGAAAGCCGTTCAGACCAAAACCCGCATTCTGATCTTTGCCCTGACGGCGTTCGTTTTCTCTTGTATGTTTATTCTTGATAAGATCATCGGCTACGACGGTGTGGGTCAATCACTGCTGACCTTTGGTATTTGCATGATTCTTACCTTTGCCTTTAGTACCGTCCTTTCCGCATGTATGTCCGGCACCTGCCCGGAGGTAAGACATTTCTACGATACAGAGATGAAGTTCCTCATGGCATACTATCCTAAGGGAAGCCCTGAGAAGAGTCACTCTGGCATCGGCGTTGCTCTGAACAGATATATTGATACTACCGCATACTTTGCAGCGAGAGACAGTCTCCAAACGAAGTAATGCAAAGCTAAAACGGCAAGCACTGCTTGCCGTTTTTTTGTCTATGGGTGGGTGAGGGACCCTTTACAAGCGGCGAGGGATATGGTATACTTTCCATGTAAAAAGATGGGGAGGATATGAAATGCGTAAGAAGCTGCTGAAGCTGTCGCTGTGCCTGCTGGCTCTGACGGCGGCTATATTTTTGCTGAGCTATTTCTTCTTTCATTTCGTGACGGATAACGGCATCACTCTGACCTGGCACGCAGAGGCGGGAAAGCCCTTCGTGGCAGAGCTGCTGGGGGATCTGGGTGTGATGAGCCTGTTTGGAAGCGTGGTTTCCTGCATGGCGGCATTTATCCTTTTTGAAAGAGAATAAGGGTTTTAAGAGAAGCTCCTGCGGGGGCTTCTTTTTTTGTTCTACGTTCCTTTTGGCGTGCATAGGATAGGAACAAAAAATGCACGGGAGGGTGCTATGGCAGACAAGTATACGATAGAGCGAGATCTGGGCGGTGGGGTACAAATGTGTGAGACAGGGGGAGAGTATACCCTGCCTGACTATATGCCGGAGGTAAGACGGGTGCTACGCACACGGTGCCACAGTGCCGTCAGCGG
>JAZORW010000013.1:0-3692 GCA_045656805.1 Eubacteriales bacterium
GACATGGCTACGATCCGACTTGGGGGGAGCACCGTTTCTCTGGTGTAGGGGGAGAGTAGGATGTTTTCCTTTACGTGGAGGATGGCGGTGACCTTATCGTGTCTGTCAAAGACGATCACGTCGTAATCTATGTATTCCACGTCCTCGCTCACCTTGCACTTCAGCACCTTCTGCTCATCCTTTTCCAGCAGCAGGTATTGGTGGATATAGGGCAGGGTCTGACGGTCCGGCCGGTAGACACAGCACCGTTTCCCCTCGTAAAGACACCGCTTTAGCCCTCTGCCCACAGGCTGAGTCACCTCATATCGCAGGCGAAGAAGATTGCCGGGCAAAACACGGGCAATCAAATATAGATACAGGGCGGTGCTGGCCAGCAGCATAAGGATGCCAATTGCTTGCATTAGAGTACTCCCAATAATATTAATAAAAATATTATACACGCACCCGTATGCGAAAATCAAGGGAAAAAGAGAGGGAGATATCAACTTTGTCAATTCCTCCAATAGCCCCCTCGCATTTTTGTAAAACATTTTCTCCACCGAAGGTGGGCAGTAAAAAACAGCACCTATGGCGAAATGCCACGGGTGCTGTTAAATTATCCCCAAACGGTGTCTAAATACGCCTTCCAGGCGGTGAGGTAATCCTCCAGGAATTGAACGTTATCTTGGGTAATGGACTCGGGGTACGCCCAATACCATTTTTTGCGGTTCATTTCATAGGAGACCTCCATAGAGGAGGTCAGCTCCTCCAGGTTCTCAATATATGCCTCCAGTGCCGGGGAGAAATAGGTGCGGTACCGTTCCATCATTCTCTCGTACAGCTCTGGCGTTTGATTGACGGTCAGGTAAAAGAGGTTGGAAAAATGCAGGGAAGGAAATACCTGGTAATACTGGTTGGGCTTATTGGTCCAGGGGGTGTGCAGGCACCAGTCATAGTCCCACACGGGGCCAAAGGTCAGCTTGCCACCGGTGGCGGGGTTATTTGACTCTGCGGTGTAGTACATGTTAAAGGACTTGTAATAGTGGTCGGTTTCCCCCATGATCTGGTCTAAGATCATAAAGTCCATCAGAGATTCCAGGTTGGTTTCCCGCTCCATGGCGTCCAGATCCTTGGCAGAGTAGATGTCCATAATATATTTGGTGTAGTCTGCCAGGTCGCGAAAAAACTTTTCGAATTGCTGCTCGCTGGGAAAATCCGCCTTTTTGGGATATTTCAGCTCGAAATAGCGGTCGTATTCCTTTAGGTAAAAGTAGTCCTCGCCCAGCACGGCTCCACGGTCTGTGGTCACTGACTGGTTCATGGAAATGTAGAAATTGTAGTCACGAATATCCGTCATGGCAGGGGTGACGGTGGTTTCTATGCCCATACGCCCCTCTCCCTCGTCGGGCCGTTCACACAGGGTGTATAGGCCCATATAGGTGTCGTTGAGATACACGTTTACCTTATAGGCGGTGGGGGTCCAGGGTAGCCCGTCGGCACCTGCCGCCAGGGACAGGGCGGTATAGTTATGGAGCCCCGACGGATCGAGATATTCTGCTAAAAGCAGCCAATCCTGGGAGGTGGGAAGACCGAACAGGCTCGCCTCGGTATCCAGGGTGATACGATAAGGCTTTTTTGGATAGATAGAGCTGGTGTTGCCACGGATGCGGATGCCCCCGGTAAGCCCCAGAGCCTCCGTTTCTGTGTTCAGCAGATCCAGGGTCATGGGGGTGTACTGGGATTTCGACTCCACCCGTCCGCCGTTCGTGTTGATCTGCAGGATGGGTAGCTCAAGAGTGGCATAATCGTATTTGGCATACAGCCGAATGATGCGATAGCTTTCCTTCGGCAGGGTTTGGGGCTGATAGGGCACGGTCAGCTCCGGGTCAATATACCAGCCTAAAAATGCATATCCCAGCTTTTCTCCCGAGTGCAGTGCCAGCTCTTTTGGGTCTTCACCCTTGGAATAGGTGCGGATGCTCACGATCCTGTCACCGTCGTGGTAGACGATGGTGGTACGGTTCAGATAAAAGCACAGCACCCCCGTCAAGAGGATGGCAAGGAGGAGAAGGGATAGGGTCATGGTCTTTTTCATACCTTCTGTCCTTTGGCGTGTTTTAATGGTTCGTTTCTTATGGGTATATTGTACCACAAAAAATGAAAGTTAGCAACCGTGCAGATGAGGAAAGAAAAATGGTCTTTTCCCCTCTTGCAATCCCCTTTTCCGTATGCTATAATAAACGGGACAATTAAATGACCCTTATCAAGAGTGGCGGAGGGACTTGGCCCTGTGAAGCCACGGCAACCTGTATTTTCAAGGTGCCAATTCCAAACAGATAAGCTAATCCCGACGGCCTATCTGTGCCGTCGGGTCTTTTTTTGAGAAAGGAACTGCAATGAGCAAAAGACTGTTTACATCCGAATCCGTTACCGAGGGGCATCCCGATAAAATTTGTGATAAGATCTCGGACTCTATTCTGGACGAGCTGCTTCGCCAGGACCCTATGTCCCGCGTGGCGTGCGAAACCTTCGTTACCACGGGTCTGGTGAACGTAATGGGTGAGATCACCACGGAGGCGTACGTGGATATTCCCAGCGTGGTGCGTCGCACCATTGAGGAGATCGGTTATGACAGAGCCAAGTACGGCTTTGACTGTCACACCTGCGGTGTGGTCACCTCCATTCACGAGCAATCCCCCGATATTGCCATGGGCGTAGATAAGTGTGCTGAGGCAAAGGAGGGTACTCTGGAGGACGATCTGGATACCGGTGCAGGTGACCAGGGGCTGATGTTTGGTTACGCCTGTAACGAAACCCCTGAGCTGATGCCCCTGCCTATCAGCCTCTCTCACCGCCTGGCAAAGAAGCTGACCGCCGTGAGAAAGAGCGGGCTGCTGTCCTATCTCCGTCCCGACGGTAAGACCCAGGTCACCGTAGAATACGACGGAGACCGCCCTGTGCGTGTGGATACCGTGGTGGTATCCTCTCAGCACAGTGACGAGGTTACCCTGGAGCAGATCCGCGGGGATATTATCCGTCACGTAATTCAGCCCGTGGTGGATCCCGCCCTGATGGATGCAGATACTAAGATTTACGTAAACCCCACCGGCCGCTTTGTTATCGGTGGTCCTGCCGGCGATACCGGTCTGACGGGCCGCAAGATCATCGTTGACACCTATGGTGGATATGCACGCCACGGTGGCGGTGCCTTCTCCGGTAAGGATCCCACTAAGGTAGACCGCAGTGCCTCCTACGCCGCCCGTCATATTGCAAAGAACGTGGTGGCAGCAGAGCTGGCAGACAGATGTGAGGTACAGATCGCCTACGCCATCGGCGTGGCAAGACCCGTGTCCGTTATGGTGGACACCTTTGGCACCGGTAAGGTAAGTGACGAGGTGCTGTCTCAGGCAGTGACCAAGCTGTTTGACCTGCGTCCCGCCGCTATTATCCGTCGCTTTGACCTGCGTCGTCCCATTTATGCGGATTTCGCCGCCTACGGTCATATGGGCAGAGAGGATCTGCAGGCACCCTGGGAGGCCTGCGATATGGTAGATGCTCTGAAGGCAGAGATCAACTAAAAAACGAGTTTTTGCACCGCTATTTGCGGTGCAAATCTTATCAAAGGAGGTGAGAGCATGGCAGAGAAGAATACGGCGTTTCAAAAGAACCGTTTGCCTGACGCTGTGGGCAGGGTAGAGGGCGTGATTTTCCAT
>JAZORW010000014.1:0-9502 GCA_045656805.1 Eubacteriales bacterium
CCAGAAGGGCGACAAGGAGGGGTAAAGGATGTTCGTAGATATTGTAACCATTTACGTGAAGGCGGGTGACGGCGGTAACGGTGCCATCTCCTTCCACCGTGAAAAATACGTGGCAGCGGGCGGCCCCGACGGCGGTGACGGCGGACGGGGTGGTAACATCGTCTTTCGTGTAGACGAGGGCTCGAATACCCTGCTTGCCTTCCGTTATAAAAGAAAGTTTTTGGCGGAAAACGGGCAGAACGGTATGGGCAGTAAGTGCCACGGTAAATCCGGCGAGGACACGGTAATTCTGGTTCCTCCCGGAACCCTGCTCCGTGACCCTGAGAGTGGAAAGATCATTTTCGATATGTCCCGTGACAGGGAATTTATCGCCTGCCGTGGCGGTAGAGGCGGATGGGGAAATCGCCATTTCGCCACTCCCACAAGACAGATCCCCCGCTTTGCCAAGAGTGGTACCAAGGGGGAGGAAAGAGAAATTCGCCTGGAGCTGAAGATGCTGGCAGACGTGGGTCTGGTGGGCTTCCCCAACGTGGGTAAATCCTCCATCCTGTCCCGCATCAGTGCAGCCAAGCCCAAAATTGCAAACTATCACTTCACCACACTTTCCCCCAACCTGGGCGTGGTGCCTATGGGAGAGGGACAGGGCTTTGTGGTGGCGGACATTCCCGGTCTGATCGAGGGTGCCGCCGAGGGGGCAGGTCTCGGACACGCCTTCCTGCGTCACGTGGATAGATGCCGACTGCTGCTGCATGTGGTAGATGCGTCGGGGCTTGAGGGTCGTGATCCCGTGAGTGACATGGAGGCCATCGACGCCGAGCTGGTGAGATACAGCCCCCAATTGGCGGACAGACCTCAGGTGGTGATTGCCAACAAAATGGACGTTACCGACCCCGATTCTCCCCAGGTAAAAGCCCTGCGGGAAAGGTGCGAAGCCCTGGGAAGACGGCTCCTCTTCGTCAGCACCGTTACGGGCGATGGCCTGAATGAAATGCTGGAGGTGTGCCGTGAAATGCTACGCACACTGCCTCCCCTGACCGAATACGAAACTGAGATCACCCCCGAGGATCTGGCGACCGCAGGTGCGGGCGGCATCCAGACCGAGGTGCACCGTGAGGGCAAGGTCTGGTACGTGGAGGGACAGTGGCTGTGTAACTTCATGGGGCAGATCAACTTCGGCGACTACGAGTCCCTGAACTTCTTCCAGCGGGTGCTGGAGAAAAACGGCGTGTTCAACCTTCTAAGAGAAAAGGGGATTGAAGACGGGGACACCGTGAACATTTACGATTTCGAGTTTGAATACGTAAAATAAAAGACGGCAGGGCGTTAGTACCCTGCCTCTCTTTTTCCAAAAATTTTCCCTTGCCCTTTACAAAGAGTATATTTAGTGATAAAATATAGGCAACTATGCCCCCCGAGGAGGACGAAACGCGTGAAATGCCCTGCCTGCGGTACCAAGGACACCCGAGTTCTGGACAGCCGCCCACAAGAGGATTATACCACTATTAAGCGCAGACGGGAATGCACCGGCTGCGGTAAGAGATTTACCACCTACGAGATGGTGGAGACCTTCCCCCTCTTAGTGGTGAAGAAGGATGGGGTACGCCGTGAGCCCTATGACCGCCATAAGCTGAAGGCGGGAATCGTAAAGGCGTGCCAGAAGCGCCCCGTGGACGTGGAGGCTATCCTTGACGATATCGAAAACGAGCTGGCAAACTCTCTGGAAAACGAGATTGCCTCCGAGAAGCTGGGGCAGATGGTGATGGACAGACTGCGTAAAGCCGACGCCGTGTCCTACGTACGCTTTGCCTCCGTATACCGTGAGTTCAGAGACGTGGAAACCTTCCTGGAGGAGCTGAATGCTCTGGTCAAGGGGAAGGGAGTGAAGAAGAAATGATCCGCAGTATGACAGGCTTTGGCAGAGCCAAGCGTGAGTTTTCTGCCTACACCATCACGGTGGATATTAAATCGGTAAACAGTCGATACTTCGACTGCTCTGTACGGATGCCCCGTGCCTATGCCTACCTGGAAGAGAAGGTGAAGAGCTACATCCAGACTGGCGTTATTGCCCGTGGTAAGGTGGAGGTGAGCATCTCCTATGACCTGAAGGGAAGCGAGGCAGGGGTGATCCACGTAAACCGTGAAGGTGCCGCTGCATATCTTGCCGCCCTGCGGGAGCTGAGAGACACCTTTGGGCTAAAGGACGATATTTCCACCATGGCTCTGGCAAGAAATCCTGACGTATTCTCCTATACCAAGGAGGACGAGGACCCCGAGGATGCCTGGGCAAACCTGATGGCGTGCGTCAGTGGGGCGGGGGAAGAATTCTCCCGCATGCGTGAGGCAGAAGGAAAGCGAATTGAGAGCGACGTCAGCGGGAAGCTGACCGCCGTTGCCGCCTGGGCTGACCAGATTGAAGAGCTATCCAAGAGTGACGTAAACTGTCACAAGGAGAAGCTGGAGGCGAGAATCCGCCAGATCCTTTCCGACCAGGCAGTGACGGTGGACGAAAACCGCCTGCTGACCGAGTGTGCCATCTGGGCGGATAAGATCGCCATCGACGAGGAGCTGGTACGTCTGCGCTCTCATTTCGGCGCCTTCCGTGAGATCTGCCAGGAGGCTACCCCCTCGGGTAAAAAGCTGGATTTTCTCATGCAGGAGCTAAACCGTGAGACCAACACCATCGGCAGTAAGTGCTCAAACGCACAGATTGCCCGCCTGGTGGTGAGCATGAAGAACGAGCTGGAGAAGATCCGCGAGCAAATTCAAAACGTGGAGTGAGGATATATGAAGCTGATTAACATTGGATTTGGAAACCTGGTGTCTGCCGACAGGCTGATCGCCATCACCAGCCCGGATTCCGCACCCATTAAGCGTTTGGTGCAGGACGCCCGTGAGGCAGGGCGCGTCATTGACGCCTCCTGTGGCCGTCGCACCCGTGCCGTTTTGATCATGGATTCCGACCACGTCATTCTTTCCGCCATTCAGACCGAGACCCTGTGGAACCGCCTGGACAGCGAGACCGAGGATAGCGGCGACGGCGAAGAGGATTAACGAAAGAGGATTAACTAAGTACATTTTTCCAAAAGGAGCTAAGATATGATTTACCCTACCTGTGACCAGCTGACCAAAGGTCAGTTCAACCGCTACGAGCTGGTAATTGGCATTGCCAAGAGCGCCCGCAAGGTGACCGACGAGTACGTGGCCCAGCGCAACCACGCCCAGAAGCTCATTGACGACCGTCTCACCGATCAGTCTCTCGCCCAACTGATTGCCCCTGAGTATAGAGACCAGAAGGCAGTAAAGATCGCTATTCAGCGTCTGGAAAAGGGCGAATACAACATGGTTCGCACCTCCGAGGAGTAAAACACCTCCGGGGTAGCCTATGGCTACCGAAGCAAAAAACAGGAGAGGAGCGTTCCGCCCATGTCGCGCATTGTCAGCGTCCGCGTGCTGGACGCACCTTTTCATATTGATAGAGCATTCGACTACCTACTGCCCCCACACGTGGAGGATTGCCCCAGAGGCACTCTGGTACGCATTCCCTTCGGCCGTGGGGATCGCCCCACCTGGGGGGTAGTGATGGGAGAGGGGGCAGAGCCCGACTCCTCCCTGACCCTAAAGCCCGTGCTGTCCCGCCTGCAGGCACCCTATTGCCTGGATGAGGAGATGCTCGGGCTATGCCTGTTTTTATCCGACTATTATCTATGCACGTTGGGGGACGCAGTACGTTGTGTTCTACCCCCCGCCCTTCTGTCCCATAAGGGGCTGAATATCCGCTATACCGAGCTTTTGTCCCTGACGGAAGAGGGGGAGACGGTGAAGGGTAGCGGAGAGGGACTGCGGTCCCCTGCCCACAGGCAGATCCTCGCCTATCTGGCAGACCACCCGAAGAGTGATAAACGTCAGGTATGTGAAGTGCTGGGGGTAACCCCCGCCCAGATGAAGGCACTGCGGGATAAGGGGCTGATTGTAGCCGAAAGCGTAGAGGAGATCCGTAACCCCTACGCCAAATATGCTTCTAAAGATACCGCCCCCATCCATTTGTCTCGCCCACAGGGGGAGGCACTGGAGCGGCTGTATGCGTTGTATCAGGAGCGTGCCCCCCGTGCCGCCCTGCTACACGGTGTAACAGGGTCCGGTAAGACCAAGGTAATGCTGTCCCTCATTGACCGTGTGATCGAGGACGGGCGCGGCGTCATTTTGATGGTGCCTGAAATTGCCCTGACCCCCCAGACCGTACACATTTTCTGTTCCCGCTACGGGGAGAGGGTGGCGGTGATCCATTCCTCCCTCAGCGCGGGAGAGCGGTTTGACGCCTGGCGACGGATCAGGTCAGGTGGGGTAGATCTGGTCATCGGCACCCGCAGTGCCGTCTTTGCCCCCATGCCGAACCTGGGGCTGATGATCGTGGACGAGGAGCATGAGCATACCTATAAATCCGAGCAGGATCCCAAGTATCACGTACGCCAGGTGTGTGCAAAGCGGGCGGCAGATCAGAATTCTCTCGTACTGTTTGCCTCTGCCACCCCTGCCTTCGAGAGCTATCATAAGGCGGAGAATGGACAGTATGCACTGATCGAGCTAAAGGAACGCTTTGGCGGTGCCTCCTTGCCTAAGACCCACGTAGTGGATATGCGACAGGAGCTGCGGGGCGGAAATATGTCCCCTCTGAGCCATACCCTGTTCTCTGCCCTTGAGGGGGTAGAGGAGCGGGAGGAGCAAGCCATCCTGTTTCTTAATAGACGTGGCTATCACGCCTCCCTGCAATGCAGGACCTGTGGCGAGGCGGTGCCCTGCCCCCGTTGCTCTGTGGCGCTGACCTATCACGCCAGCCCCTATCCCCAGCTACTGTGCCACCTGTGTGGCTTCCGTTCTTCTGTTCCTGCAGAGTGCCCCGCGTGCGGTGGAAAGCATCTCTCATACCTAGGCTGGGGTACCCAAAGGGTGGAGGGAGAGCTGGGCAAGGTGCTACCTAACATGCGGCTGATCCGCATGGATGCGGACACCACCACCCAGAAGGAGTCCTATGATAGACTGCTGGAGGATTTCCGCGGGGGGAAGGCAGACGTGCTGCTGGGTACCCAAATGGTGACCAAGGGTCACGACTTCCCACGGGTGACCCTGGTGGGTGTTATGCTGGCAGACACGGGCCTGCACGTCAACGATTTCCGTGCTTCGGAGAGAACCTTCTCCCTGCTCACCCAGGTGATTGGGCGTGCGGGACGCGGGGATCGAGAGGGGGAGGCAATCATCCAGACCTTCTCACCCCAAAACGACGTGATCCGTATGGCAATGGATCAGGATTACTCTGCCTTCTACCGGTCCGAGATCCAGCTGAGACGGGAAATGAATTTCCCACCCTTCTGCGATATGGTGCAGCTGACCCTGTCAGCAGAGGGAGAAGAGGTGCTATCCCGTGGGGCAAAGGCCCTGGCGGATAAGGCAGTCGCACTTGCCGGCACCGAATACAGTCACCTGCCCCTGGAGATCTTCGGCCCCATGGAGGCAGGGGTCTATAAGGTGGCGGGAGAATACCGCATGCGTCTGATCTTCAAGTGTCACTGGGACGCCCGCACCCGTGCCTTGTTCAAGCGACTTATGACCGAGGGGGCGTCAGACCGCCGTGTGACCCTCTCAATCGATATCAATCCCCTACACGCCTAACTAAAGGAGAAACGAATGGCATACCTGAATATTTTGAAGGAGGGGGATCCCCTTCTTAGAAAAGTGAGCAGACCTGTGGAGCAGATCACCCCCAGAATTCTGCAGCTGCTGGACGATATGACCGAAACCATGCGCCGCGCAGGCGGATGCGGTCTGGCCGCCCCCCAGGTGGGGGTACTGCGCCGTGTGGTGGTGATCGAGGTAGAGGAGGGCAACGTGCTGGAGCTGATCAACCCCCGCATCGTAGCCTATTCCGGTGAGCAATGTGAGCAGGAGGGATGTCTTTCCCTGCCCGGAAAGTGGGGCAAGACCCGCCGCCCTGCCGCCGTGGTGGTACGTGCCCTGAACCGAGAGGGACAGGAGGTAGAATACCGTGGGCAGGAGCTGTTGGCCCGTGCCTTCTGCCATGAGATCGACCATCTGGACGGAAAGCTGTTCACCGACGTTCTGGTGGGACAGCTGGAGAGCAAATAATGAGAGTTGTATTTATGGGCACCCCCGAGATTGCCGCCACCTGTCTTAAGGGGCTTTTGGATGACGGCATTCAGGTGGTGGGTGTGTTCAGCCAACCGGATAGACCCAGTGGCCGTGGCTACACCCTGACCCCTCCGCCCGTCAAGGTGCTGGCAGAGGAGCGGGGCATTCCCGTCTATCAGCCCGACAGCCTGAAGACAGGCGAGGCACTGGATACTCTGCGCGCATGGGCGCCTGACGTCGTGGCAGTGGTGGCATACGGAAAGATACTGCCCCCCGCCGTTTTGGACCTGCCCCCCTACGGGTGCATCAATTTACACGTTTCCCTGCTTCCCAGATGGAGAGGTGCCGCCCCCATGCAGAGAGCCATTATGGCAGGGGATACCGAAACGGGTGTGACGGTGATGCGTATGGCGGAGGGGCTGGATACGGGGGATATTCTGTCCACCGTGCGTTTCCCCATAGGGGAAAGGGACACCTTCGAGGATATTCACGATAGAAGCGCCGCCGTGGGTGCAGCCCTTTTGCCCCAGGTAATTCGTGGGCTGGAGAAGGGGGAGATCACCCCCATTCCCCAAAACGATGCAGATGCCACCTACGCACCCAAAATTGAAAAAGAAGAATGTGAAATAGATTTCCGCCTGCCAGCTGAAAGGCTGGACTGCATTTTGCGTGGGCTGACCCCCATTCCCTTGCCCTACACCTATCTGCCCGATGGCAGAAGCTGTAAGGTGCTGTCTGCCTACCCCACGAAGGGGCAGGGGGCTCCCGGCACCGTGCTGAGCCTCAGCACCGAGGGGCAGGGCGGTATCACCGTGGCATGCGGTGAGGGGGCTATGTGCCTGACCTCTCTGCGTCCCCAGGGAAAGGGTACCGTCAGTGCGGCAGACTTTATTCGCGGCAGACAAATCCAGGTGGGTGAGGTGCTGGGGAAATGAACCTCCGTGCCCTGACTCTGGACCTGCTTCTTGGATGGGAGGCAGATGAAAAATATATCAATCTGACCCTCTCCCGCGTGACGGAGCAGCTGGAGGAGGGGGACAGACGGTACGTCACCGCCCTGCTATACGGCACGGTAGAGCGACTACTGACCCTGGACTATTATATTGGAAAACTGACCCGCGGTCGCACCCTGACCCCCCATGCACGGGGGATTTTGCGGCTGGGGCTGTATGAGCTGCTGTATCTCAGCACCCCCCGTCACGCCACGGTAAACGAGGCGGTAAAGCTAGCCACCCATCCCGGGGAGGCGTCCTTTATTAACGGCGTTTTGCGTTCTGCCATCAGGGAGGAGGCTAACCTTGTACCTCCCCCGCGGGAGAAGAATTTGGTGCGGCATCTCAGCGTGAAATATTCGGTGCCCCAGCCGACGGTGAAGCGCCTGTATCAGAGCCTGGGTGATGGGGTAGAGGACTATCTCGCCGCCATCAACGCCCCCCGTGGAATTACCCTGTGTGTGAATACGACAAAGGTGTCACGGCAGGCGTATTTAGAGCTTCTTTCGGAGCGGGGGATTTCCGCTGTAGCCACCTCTCTTACCGAGGGGGGCGTGATTTTAGAAGAGAGCCATCCGCCTAAAGCCCTGCCCGGCTTTGATGCGGGATGGTTTTACGTACAGGATGAGGCGTCTCAGGCGGCTGTCACCGCCCTTGCCCCTAAAGGTGGCAGTGTGGTGTATGATCTGTGTGCTGCCCCCGGGGGGAAGACCTTCGGTGCGGCGATTGCCATGGGGAATACGGGAAAGGTGCTATCCTTTGACCTACATGCCTCCAAGCTATCTCTCATTCGTGAGGGGGCTGCCCGTCTGGGGCTGGACTGTGTGACGGTAGGGGAGCAGGACGCTACGAAGCCCGACCCCGCCCTATACGGGGGTGCGGACTACGTCATCTGCGACGTGCCCTGCTCAGGGCTGGGGGTGCTGTCTAAAAAGGCAGACCTGCGGTATAAGGACCTGGATGGCGTATCCGACCTGCCAGCACTGCAACGGCAGATCTTAGAGCAGGCGGCACTGTGCCTGGCCCCAGGCGGGACCCTGGTATACTCTACCTGCACGGTGGTGGAGGAGGAAAATCAGGGGGTCACCGACGGCTTCCTTAACGCCCACCCCGACTTCTGCTATCTGCCCTTTGATCTGGGTGAACGGAAGGTGGAGGCGGGCCACGTGACCCTGTATCCCCACACCGATGCAACCGACGGCTTTTATATCGCTAAGATAGGGAGGTGCCCCAAGTGATAGATATTCTCTCTATGACGGGGGAGGAGCTGGAGCAGTTTCTCCTAGACGCGGGACAACCCCGTTTCAGGGCAAAACAGATCTTTACCTGGCTCCACCGTGGGGTGCATTTTAGCGGCATGAGCAATCTGCCCGCCTCCCTGCGGGCATACCTGGAGGAGACGTGTGAATGGCGCCTGCCCACTGTAGAAGAAAAGCAGGTCAGTGCCATGGACGGCACGGTGAAGTACCTCTTCCGTCTGATAGACGGGCATTGTGTAGAAAGCGTGCTCATGCGGTATCACCACGGAAACAGCCTGTGCATTTCCAGCCAGGTGGGCTGCCGTATGGGTTGTCGCTTCTGTGCCTCTACCATTGGGGGCAAGGTGCGTGACCTGACCCCATCTGAAATGCTGGGGCAGATCATTGCCGCCCAGCTGGATAGCGGAGAGCGGGTATCCAGCGTGGTGATGATGGGTATTGGCGAGCCACTGGATAATTATGATAACGTGATCCGCTTCCTGCAGCTGGTGGGCTGTGAGGGCGGGCTGAATATCGGCTACCGCCATATTTCTCTCTCCACCTGCGGTCTGGTAGACCGCATTCGCCAGTTGGCGGGGGAGGACCTGCCCATTACCCTATCGGTATCTCTGCACGCCTCTGACAATGCTACCAGAGATTCCATTATGCCCGTCAATCAAAGGTATCCCATAGAGGAGCTGCTGACAGCCTGTCGGGAGTATTACGATACCACCCACAGACGTATTTCCTTTGAATACACACTGATCAAGGATAAAAACGATACCCCTGCCCATGCCAAGGCTTTGGCAGAGCTTTTGCACCGCTATTTTAGTGACGTGCCTGTCCACGTGAACCTGATCCGTGTCAACGAGGTCACCGAAACAGGCTTCCGCCACGGCTCCGCCTTGGCAGCGAAGGAATTCGCGGCAGAGCTGGAAAGACGTGGTATCACCGCCACCCTCCGTCGCCGTTTGGGGGCGGATATTGACGCCGCCTGCGGACAGCTACGCAAAAAGCATGCCCAGAGGGCAGACCAGAACTAAACGAGGATCGTATATGGAAAAGACCGCACAAGGGAAAATTATCAAAGGCCTGGGGGGACTGTATCAGGTACAGTGCCCTGAGACCACC
>JAZORW010000015.1:0-1740 GCA_045656805.1 Eubacteriales bacterium
CACCACCCTGCGTGAGAACGGGCTGGAGGTAATTGAAGAAATCCTGCCCATCAGTGCCCGCCTGATCGCCAACCGTGGCTCCTATCTATTTAAGGAGGAAGAGATCCTCCGCATTACCCAAGAACTGCAAAAGGAACTTTCAAAATGATTAAGCTGTACGATAACGAGATAGAGCTTTCTCAGGTGCTGAATCGCCAGATTCAGACCTATTCGGAATATGAGGGCATTGTCCGTGACATTCTGGACAACGTCATCCGCCGCGGCGACGAGGCGGTGCTGGAATATACCCGCCGCTTTGACTGCCCTACTCTGGAGAGCCTAAAGGTGACTGAGGAGGAGATCGACGGTGCCATGGCACGTATCTCCCCTGATTTCCTCGCTACCCTCCGCCAGGCAAAGGAGAACATCACCGCCTATCACAAGAATCAGCTGACCCCCGGCTTCCGTATGGAAAAGGAGGACGGCATTGTACTGGGCCAGAGATATACTCCCATTGAGAAGGTGGGTATCTACGTGCCCGGTGGCACTGCTGCCTACCCCTCCACTGTTCTGATGAATGCCATCCCCGCATCTCTTGCCGGGGTAGACCAGATCATTATGACCACCCCCTGTGATAAGGAGGGAAAGATCAAGGACGAGATCCTGGCCGCCGCACGCCTGTGCGGTGTCACCGCCATTTATAAGTGCGGTGGTGCCCAGGCAATCGCCGCCCTGGCATATGGCACCCAGACCGTGCCTGCGGTACACAAGATCGTAGGTCCCGGTAACATTTTCGTAGCCCTGGCAAAGCGTGCCGTATTCGGCAAGGTAGCCATTGATATGATCGCAGGCCCCAGCGAAATTCTTATTCTGGCGGACAAGACTGCCAACCCCACTTTCCTGGCGGCAGACCTGCTCTCTCAGGCAGAGCATGATAAGCTGGCATCCGCCGTGCTGATCACCGACGACCGCGACCTGGCCCTGAAGGTACAGGCAGAGCTGGAAAGACAGATCCCCTGTCTTCTCCGCAAGGAGATCGCCCGTGCATCCATTGACCAATACGGAAAAATCATTGTAGTGGAAAATATGGAGCGTGGGGTGGAGATTGCCAACGAGATCGCCCCTGAGCATCTGGAGATCTGCGTAGAGGATCCCTTCGCATATCTTGAAAAGATTCGCAACGCCGGCTCTATTTTCCTGGGTAGCTATACCCCCGAGCCTATGGGTGACTATTTTGCAGGCCCCAACCACACTCTGCCCACCGGCGGCAGTGCCAAGTTCTCCTCTCCCCTGTCTGTGGACGATTTTCGCAAGAAGACCGCCTTCTCCTACTATACGAGAGAGGCTCTCAGCAAGGTACAGGCGTCGGTTGCCGACTTTGCTATGCGTGAGGGGCTAGAGGCACATGCAAAGAGCATTACCGTTCGCTTTGAGGAGAACAAAAAATGAGCCGTTTCCTTGCCTCCTCCCTGGGCTCTCTCACCCCCTATACCCCGGGGGAACAGCCTAAGGAGCGAACCTACATTAAGCTAAATACCAATGAGTCTCCCTTTCCCCCCTCCCCCATGGTGCTGAAGGCACTGGAGGGCGAGGCAGAGAAGCTGAATTTGTATTCTGATCCTACCCTATCCGCCCCCGCCTCTGCTCTGGCAGAGTATTGGGGCACCACCCCTGACAGGGTGTGCCTGGGTAACGGCAGTGACGAGCTGTTGGCATTTGCCTTCCACGCCTTTGGCGAGGGAGGTGTCACCTCCACCGACG
>JAZORW010000016.1:0-4941 GCA_045656805.1 Eubacteriales bacterium
CCGACTGCTGCTGTGAGTGTATGGGCGGCGACCTGATCAGCTGCTGCTGATGAATAAGACAAAGAAGATCACCCTCTGTGCTGCCCTGGTGGCGCTGAGTGTGGTGGTGCTGTACCTGGGGGCACTCATTGAGGTACTGGATCTGTCGGTGGCGTTTATCGCCTGCCTGGGTCTGGTGCTGGCGGTGATTGAGCTGGGCTTTGGCTGGGCATGGATGGTGCTGTGCGGCACCACGCTGTTATGTGCCCTGCTCCTGCCCAACCCCTATCTATTTCCCACCTATGCCGTGATGGGCATCCTCACCCTACTCAAAAGCCCGCTGGAAAGGCTGTTGGGAGTGCTGCAATGGGTGTGCAAATTTTTAGTATTTAATATTCTGTACCTGGGTCTGCTGGCACTGCTGTATTACGTATTCGGTATGCCGCTGGAGTCGGGAGAGCTGTTTGGGTGGAGCATTCCCACAGTGGCACTGCCTGTCCTGTTCTTAGTGCTGGGGAATATTCTGTACCTTTTGTGTGACGTGACCCTGACACGGCTGATTGCCCTATATCTCCGCAAATGGAGCGAGCGGGTGCGTCGGCTGCTGAAATAGAAAGGAAAAAGTGTGAAAGTCGGATTTATTTCTCTTGGTTGCTCGAAAAATCGGGTGGATACCGAGGTAATGCTTCACCGCCTGGCCCAGATGGGCTATGAAATCGTGCCTGACGAGAGTGAGGCAGAGATCGTGGTGGTGAATACCTGCGGCTTTATTGAAGAGGCAAAGCGGGAGTCCATTGATAACATTCTGGACCTGGCGTATCTGAAGGAGCACGGAGAGCTGAAGGGCATCGTAGTGACGGGCTGTATGGCAGAGCGATACGGCGAAATGATTCTAAAGGAAATGCCCGAGGTAGACGCCGTGGTGGGCGTGGGCTCTGAAAAGGATATCTGTCTGGCAGTGGAAAAGGTGGCAAAGGGTGAGAAGTTCTACAGCCACGAGCCGAAGGAAACGGCTCCTCTTGGTGGCGAGAGAATTTTGACCCAGCCCGCATACAGTGCCTATTTGAAGATTGCAGAGGGCTGTGACAATCGGTGTACATACTGTGCCATTCCTCTGATCCGTGGGGGGCTGCGGTCCCGCACCATAGAGGAGATTGTGGAGGAGGCAAAGGAGCTGGAGAAGCGGGGTGCCAAGGAGTTAAATCTGATCGCCCAGGATACCTCCCGCTACGGTCTGGACCTGTACGGCGAGTATCGCCTCACCGAGCTGGTACGCCGCATTTGTGCCGAGACCCAGATCCCCTGGATCCGTCTGCTGTATTGCTATCCCGATAAGATCACCGACGAGCTGATAAAAGAGATGCGGGATAATCCCCGCCTGCTGAAATACATGGACATTCCCGTCCAGCATATCAGCGATAAGATCCTCAGTAGCATGAACCGCCACGGGAACAGTGCCCTGATCCGTTCCGTAATCGAAAAGCTGCGCCGTGAGGTGCCCGGCATCACCCTGCGTACCACCGCCATCGTGGGCTTCCCCGGGGAGGGCGATGAGGAGTTTGAGGAGCTGTGCCGCTTTGTGAAGGAGGTACGCTTCGACCGCTTTGGTGCCTTTACCTATTCCCCTGAGGAGGATACCCCTGCCGCCACCTTTGAAAACCAGGTGGAGGAACAGGTGAAGCAGGACAGATACGATACCCTGATGGCCACCCAGCTTCCCATTTCCGAGGAGCTGCAGGAGGCAAAGGTAGGCAAGGTGCTGACCGTTTTGTGCGAGGGCTACGACAGAGCCGCCGCCATCCATGCGGCAAGAAGCGAAGCAGATGCCCCCGATATTGACGGAAAGGTATTTTTCTCGGCTCCTCGCCGTGTGGCGGCAGGAGAAATGGTTCGCGTTTTGATCACCGAGGCCATGGATTATGACCTGATCGGTGAGCTGGTAGAATAACACTGGAGGAATGCATAAATGGAAAACAAGCAACCCCAAAAGATTATGAATATCCCTAACATTCTGTCTCTTGTCAGAATGATCCTGGTGCCCGTGTGCATCGGAGCGGTGCTGTACGCCCCCAAGATCTTCGGCGGGGTGGACAACCTGAAGCTGGCCATCTGGCTTACCTGCCTTCTGCCCGTGGCAGTGTTTGCCATCACCTCTTTGACCGACATGCTGGACGGCAAGATCGCCAGAAAGTACGGTCTGATCACCGACTTCGGCAAGTTTATCGACCCCCTGGCAGATAAGTTTATGGTATTTGGTCTTCTCATTGCCATTCTCTCCGCAGACGTGTATGCCGACATTCGCCCCTACTTCGTTTGGGTGACGGCAGTGGTGATGCTGAGAGAGCTGGGCGTGACCTCCCTCCGTTTGGTGGTTGCCTCCCGTGGGGTAGTAGTGCCTGCCTCCTGGTGGGGAAAGATCAAGACCGTCAGCCAGATCTTCTGCCTGATCCTGATCCTGCTGGAGCCAGCCCTTTTGCAGCACCTGACCGCAGATATTTTCGTGAAGGGACACCTGATCTCCTGGTTTGCTATGGCCACCATGGCAGTGACCACCGTGGGCTCCGGTGCGGATTATCTGGTGGCTCTGTGGCCCTACGTCAGCGGGAAAAAATAAAGGGTTTCCCCTACCCCTCTATATAGAAACTATATAGTAAAGAAAGAAAATTCTATTTTCCCCTTTACAAAGGGGGAAAAGTATGGTATACTCTCTTTCGGTTTCCCCACCACGGCTTTAGGATAAAGCGTACGAGGTACGATTCACCCACCTCTTGCTGTGATGCGGGTGCAAATAAACAGTGGCATTGCCACAGAAAGGTGAAAAAGATGGATAAGGAGCTTAAGCAGCAGATTATCGCCACCAACGCTACCAAGGAGAACGACACCGGTTCCCCCGAGGTACAGGTTGCCCTTCTGACCAGCAGAATCAACTCCCTGACCGAGCACATGAAGAAGAACCCCAAGGATTTCCATTCCCAGAGAGGTTTGACTAAGATGGTTGGTCAGAGAAAGAACCTGCTCGCATATCTGCAGAAGAAGGACATCGAGCGGTATCGCGCACTTATCAAGAAGCTGGGTCTGCGTAAGTAAGACCCCACTGAAACGGGGAAGGCAGTTTTTTGCATTCCCCGTTTCTTACAAAACGTGTTTTACGGCAGGAGATTTATAGCAGTTAATCAAGCATTGGTCGCCGCTTGATTAAGTGCTATGGCTCCCGCCTGAACAAATCATATAAAAGGAGCTAAAAATGGCTGCACAACGCAAAGTATTCGACGAATACAAGGTATTTAACTACACCTACGCCGGTCGCCCCCTGGTGGTTGAGACCGGTAAAATGGCAGGCCTGGCTAACGGTGCCTGCATGGTTCGCTACGGCGACACCTGCATTCTGGCAACGGCGACCGCCTCTGCCGCACCCCGTGAGGGCATTGACTTCCTGCCCCTGTCTGTGGACTACAACGAGAAGATGTACGCTGTGGGTAAGATCCCCGGCGGATATCTGAAGCGTGAGGGTAAGCCCTCTGAGAAGGCGATCCTGACCTCCCGTGTCATCGACCGTCCCGTACGTCCCCTGTTCCCCAAGGATCTGCGCAACGACGTTGCCCTGTCCCTGGACGTAATGAGCGTAGACGCTGACTGCTCTCCTGAGATCACCGCTATGATCGGTGCCTCCATCGCTCTGTCTATCTCCGATATTCCCTGGAACGGTCCTATCGGCGGTGCCTTCATTGGTATGGTAGACGGTGAGTTTGTGGTGAACCCCACCGCTGAGCAGCGTGCAAAGTCCACCCTGGAGCTGACGGTTGCTGCCTCCATGAACAAGGTGGTAATGATCGAGGCAGGTGCCGCCGAGGTAGCAGATGACGATATGTTCGATGCTATCATGCTGGCACACAAGGAAATCAAGGAGCTGCTGGGCTTTATCAACAGCATCGTTGACGAGATCGGTAAGGACAAGTTCTCTTATCCCTCGGGTGAATTGGATCACGATATGTTTGACGAGATCTTTGCCTTCTGCGAAGAGAGAGTGATGGAAGCCCTGGATACCGACGACAAGAACGTGCGCGACGCACGCCTGCAGCCTATCATTGAGGATATCGCTGCTACCTTCTCTGAGAAGTATCCCAACCTGTCCGTTCAGTTGGCTGAGCTGATCTACAAGATCCAGAAGAAGATCGTTCGCCGCTGGCTGATCAACGATAAGAAGCGTGTTGACGGTCGCCGTATGGACGAGATCCGTCCCCTGGATGCAGAGGTTGGCCTTCTGCCCAGAACCCACGGCTCCGGTATGTTCACCCGTGGTCAGACCCAGGTTCTCTCTATCGTAACCCTGGGCACCCTGTCCGACGCACAGAAGCTGGATGGTCTGGATGAAGAGACCTCCAAGAGATATATGCACCAGTACAACATGCCTGGCTATTCCACCGGTGAGGCAAAGGCTGTTCGTAGCCCCGGCCGCCGCGAGATCGGTCACGGTGCACTGGCTGAGAGATCTCTGGTTCCCGTTCTGCCCTCCGAGGAGGAGTTCCCCTACGCGATGCGTCTGGTTTCCGAGGTTCTGTCCTCCAACGGTTCTACCTCCCAGGCATCCGTCTGCGGCTCTACCCTCGCACTCATGGATGCAGGCGTGCCGATCTCGGCTCCCGTTGCCGGTATCTCCTGCGGTCTGATCACCGCTGAGGACGGCTCCTTCAGCACCATGATCGACATCCAGGGGCTTGAGGACTTCTACGGCGACATGGATTTCAAGGTAGCCGGTACGCATAAGGGTATCACCGCTATCCAGATGGACCTGAAGATCGACGGTCTGACTCCCGAGATCATCAAGGAAGCGTTCGAAACCACCCACCGTGGACGCGACTACATCATCGACGAGTACATTCTGAAGGCTATCGAGGCTCCTCGCGCAGAGGTTTCTCCCTACGCGCCCAAGATGATCTCCATGAAGATCCATGTAGATAAGAT
>JAZORW010000017.1:0-8529 GCA_045656805.1 Eubacteriales bacterium
TTCTCGGGGTATGCCGCATACCAGGAAAGAGGCGTGGCAATGCGACGGGCCAGATGGGACAGGGTGGGGGTGGCACGGATGGGCTCAGGCTGGTTTTGTAGCTCTTGTCTCACAGCGTCGGGCTGAATTGCCATGACCATGCTGGTCTCTACCTCTCCTGCGTGGCCGCCCTCGGGTGCCTCCCATACCTTCAGGGCACGGTAGATGTCGCCCCCGTAGGCAAAGGTGAGGTACAGGGTGTAGTCCACCTGTCTGTCCAGCTGGGACATGAGGAAGAAATCAAGGAAGGTGCTGTTGCCGCCGTGACCGTTGACAATGAAAATCTTGCGGAAGCCGTTCTTTGCGATCTGGTCCAGCAGGGTTTCCAGCATCCTGCAAAGCAGGTCGGGGGGGAAGTTGATGGCCCCGGCAAAGGCGGCTGCCTCGTGGATCTGACCAAACCAATAGGGGGGGAAGACCACGCAGTTTTCTTTTTCTGCTGCCCTGAGACAGATCCGGTGGGCGATCATACCGTCGGTGCCGAAGGGCAGATGCTCTCCGTGTCTTTCCAGACATCCGATGGGGAGAAGGCAGACCTGCTCCTTTTGGGATAGTTCTTTAAAATCCTTGGGTGTCAGATGTTCCCATCTCAGTTGCATGTGATTCTCCTTTTATTCGGCGTATCCGCCGGGCGATCTTTAGCATAGTATACTATTTTGAGCCTCGCCCTGTCAACAGGGCAGGACAGACATTCTCGTCCCTGCAGTATGCTCTTTTCCCGCATCCTTTGCCTCTGTCACTTTTGTACGGGTGAAGAGATTATTTGACAGATGCAAGATGCCCCTTATCGTTGATCAACCGTGCCTTGGGTGTCACAAGTTCTCCTGCTGCACCCTTAAAATCAAAGATGCAGATGGACGTGCAATCCAAATGAAACATATGGCAAAAATAAACGAAGGGCAGGTTCATAAGATGTGCCATCACACGACTGCCGGAGCCTCCGTGGCTAAAGAGGGCGATCACATCCCCGTTTTCCTTAAGGCAGCGATAGTAGTGCCCCTCCCGTTGATACCCCAGGGTGCAGAGCCAGCTATCAAAGGCCTGACGCATTTCCTCATCATAGGCAAGGCGTTCTGCATCATCAAACCACTGGGTCTTACCCGGCTCCAGATTCCAAAGAGAGAGCCCCTCCTCCGCCAATGCATCAGCCTCTGCCCAGGGGTGGTCATGTGTGAAACGGAAGGTGTGGGAATGGGTCCACCTCTCATCCATAAAGGAAAGGCGGTCTGAAATGGGCAGCCCCAGATGAGTGGCGGCTGCTTGTGCAGTTTCCACGGCACGCCCCAGGGTGGATGAAAAGATCCTGTCGATCTGCTCACTCTCCAGGCGGAGAGCAACCGCCTGTGCCTGACGTACCCCCAGGTCTGTCAATCGGTCCAGTGCGTAATTGGGGTCTCCGTGTCTGACAAAAATAAGTCGCATAGGTTACCGTATCCTTTTCGGGAGTGTTTTTCTTAAGTATACCACGCCTGTGCCCCCGTTTGCAACGGGGATTGCTTTTTTCCCCCACTTTATCTTGCAATGGGGAAGGGGGTATGGTATAATACCCAAGAAAAGCCCCCGGGGCAAAACTCTTTTGGAGGATACTATGAAGAATCCTGTGGTAAACGGTTGGTATGCCGACCCTGAGTCCCGTGTATACGGGGACACCGTGTATATGTACGTGACCAAATCCCTGCCCTTTGAGGAGCAGCTGAATCTGGATCTGGTGACCACGGGGGATCTGGTGCATTTTGAAACCCACCGCGATATTCTGGATATGGAAACCTACAAGGGCGTAAAGAAGGCTGTCTGGGCACCTACCGTGGTAGAGCAGGGGGGAAAATACTACCTGATCTTCGCCGCCAACAATATTTTCTCCGAGGAGGAAATAGGCGGGCTGTATATCGGGGTGTGCGACACTCCCATGGGCCCCTTCCGCAACGTATTTTCTGACGGCAGACCTCTGCTGAACGCCATTTATAACCGTGCCCAGCCCATTGACGCCCATCTCTTTAAGGATGAGGACGGCAAGATCTATCTGTACTACGGTGGCTGGGGGCACATGATGGTGTGCAAAATGAAGGACACCATGGACGGCTTTGAGCCTATGGGTGAGGATGCCTGGGGCGGTATTGCCAAGGAGCTGACCCCTCGTGACTACGTGGAGGCACCCTACGTTATGAAGCTGGATGGGCAGTACCACCTGATGTATTCCACCGGTAAGTGGGGGGACGGCACCTACCGTGTCAAGGCGGCTGTGGCAGACGAGCCCACAGGGGAGTTTACCTACTACGGGGATATTCTCTGGGCAAACAGGCTGGCAGACGGCCCCGGTCATAACTCTGCCTTCTGCTTCGGTGGAGAGTGGTACGTGGCGTACCACCGCCGCTTCGTGGGAGACACCTATAAGCATAACCGTGTGCTGTGCATTGATAAGCTACCCATTGCAGACGGGAAGCTGCAGGCAGTGACCATGACCTAAATGAAAAGTAAGACCCTGGCTGTGGCCAGGGTCTTTTTCTTTTTATAGCTTTTCCACCCGTCCTACCTGGGCCCGGGGGGAGATATGCACCTCCTGGGTGTATTGCAGGAGGTCGATCTTGCACCCTCGCCCGACGGTCACCACGTCCCCCGTTACCCGGGGGCAGGTCACGTGCTTCAGGGACACCGTTTTCCCTGTGATGGAGGCGACGGAAAGGCGCCTCTTACCAAAGAGGCAGAGATGCCAGGTGTGGCGACGGAGGGAAACGGTTTCACCTGTCAGATTCCCCAGCTTGGTGCCACGGCTGAATTTGATTCTGATTTGTTCTCCGCCGATTTCCCCGGGGCATTCCAGAGCACCGCTGACACACAGCTCCCGTGCAGAAAGGTCTCCTGCCACACGCAGGCTACCGGACAGGGTCAGGGACCCGCACGTCACGCTTTTTTCGCACTTTGTGCTGCCCGATAGCTCCAGGCGGTCTTGCACCGTCAGGGTATCGCAGGAGAAGGAGCCGGAGGTTTTGACACTGCCTGCCTCCACGCCACCCGAAAAGGCGGTGGAGCCTGAGGCCTTTAGTCTGCCCACGCATTGCAGGCTTTCTCCCCGCAGGGTACCGGAGGCGGAGAGGGACTGGCACTTCACGTGCCCCGTCAGGCGGCCGCTGCCGCTGACGCGGATGTTTTCATATTCCCCTGTGGGCACACTTCCCTTGCCCGACAGGCGCAAATCGTTATTCATAGGTATCTCCTTAGATGGTTTGGTGTGCCCCTTTAGGTCCGGGGCAGCTTTTCTTCAAAGAAGATGCTCTCGTAGCCGTTTTCGGCAAGACATGTAAAGGTGGCGGTGAGCTTCTCCTCAAAGTCGCTCTGATACCGATAGAAATCCTCGTAAAAGAACTGCTCGTGGATCATGACCTTGATAAACTCACGCCCCAGCCGACCACGCAGGCGGTAGAGCATATTGTCCATGGGGAAATTGTTGAGGATCACGTCGATGCCCCCGTAGATTACCCCGTTTGACAGTAGGGTCTCCCCCCGTCTGAGGGCGGCACCCTCCTCGGGAGTGTTTTGGTAGGACTGGCGAGGCTCGGCGTCTGTGCCGTATAGACCCAGAAGACCCCTGACCCCGTTATCCTTTAGGGCCTGTAGGCCCTCTGCTGTAGTCAGGCAATAGTGTATGGTAGTGGTTTTCCCCAGGGTAGCAGGGCCTGCAAAGCGGAGGATCTCCTCCTGCACGGCGTGGCAATCCCCATAGACCTCTTCGTAGGGGGAAGCCTGGTAGGGCCTTACGTTTTCTATTTTCGAGTGGAAGGACAGCTTCAGCCAGTGGGCATTTTCTTCCCACTCGCCTTTGTATTTGTCTGTCATTTGGGACAGGTCAAAGCCGCCCCCCTCGTAGAACAGGTTCAGCTGTACCTTCAGCCCAAAGGCGTCGTGTAGCCGTCTGTACATATTTAAATACGGATGGTCAAACAGGCTCTGGCAGTTCCTCTGGCACAGTTCTTTCAGAAACCGAATGTTATCGTCAACGGTAAAGCAAAAGCTTTTCATATTTGCCTCCCCAAGCATCTTTTTTGATGGGTACACACTGAGAGAGAACTTATTTTGTCAGGGCAGAGCGAAGCTGTTCTGCCTTCCGGTCCAGCTGTTCCTTCGTGTGGTCAGGGTTGATAGAAATATACACCACACGGGACAGCAGGTCCAGGGTCTGGGGACACATATCCTCTCGGTAGTCGGGGATAATGTCACGGTTTGCCTCCATCTTGAAGGGGTCCATCAGGGGATGCAGGGCGCCCACCTTGTTCATAATGGGTGTCCAGTTCCGATAGACGTGCTTGCCGGTATCGATGGGCACGGTGCCCCCCACCTCTTTGGCAAAGGCGGTAGCCGCCTCTGCACTGTCAAAGCAAATAGCAAGAGTGGTTCCGCAATCGCCCTGGAGGTCGTTTGTGGGCAGGAAGGTACACAGGTCGCTAAGAGAGTCCGTGAGATACTGCTTATTTTTTCTCAGGTCGTCAAGGATCCCGTCCAGGCGACGCATCTGGCAGCGCAGGATGGCGGAGGAGATCTCGTTGGTGCGGTACTCGTTTCCGCAGAAAAGCTGTGCCTCCACGTCGCTTAGCTGGTCGCCAAAATAGGCGACGGCACTGCTATCGTGGTAGATCAGGGCACGCTCAAAGATAGAGCGGTCGTTTGTCAGCAGGGCACCGCCCTCGCCGCAGGAGATCACCTTAAAATAGTTAAAGCTCAGGGCACCTGCATGACCGATGGTGCCAAGACGCTGCCCCTTGTAGCATCCGCCGTCTGCCTGGCAGGCATCCTCCAGCACCAGCAGGTTATGTTTCTCTGCCAGAGCCATCAGAGCATCCATATTGCAGGGGAAGCCCTGAATATGTACGGGGATCATAGCCTTCGTATGCTTGGTGATCTTCTTCTCGGTGTCCATGGGACACAGGGTCAGGGTCTCGTCCACCTCTGCGATCACGGGGATAGCACCAGCCGCAACCACAGCCATTGCCGTGGAAATATAGGTATAGGCAGGCACGATGACCTCGTCCCCGGGGCCGATGCCCATGGCAATCAGGGCGGAGGTCAGGGCGGCGTGGCCGCTGGTCATCAGAAGTGTGTAGTCCACGCCGAAGAGAGAGCGCATCTCTTCCTCTGCGTGCATGGTCTCCTGCAGGGAATTGTTGATCTTAAACAGGCATTTTTGGTGAATTGCCTGTGCCACTGCGTCGATTTCTTCCTGTCCGATTCTGTACATTCTTTTATTCTCCTTTTAGGCTGCGAAGATGGGTGAGGGTTTGGGTGATGAGGTGGTGGTCTGCATTGTCTACAAACCGCTGCACGGGGCGGGTGAGGAACATATCCACCTCATAGCCCCCACGGCAGAGCTGATCTTGGGTCACAAAATATCCGCTTGCGCCGTTGGCGTTAGCAATGGATAGGGTGTGGGGGATAGGGCTGGATTTTGAGGTTCGCATGCCGATCTCCGAGAACACCTCGTAGGGGAAGGAAACCAAGGCCACGTCTCCCAGCCAAATGATCGTCTGGGGGAAGGTGACACAGGTCTCCTCCACGTACTCCTCCTCATAGGAGGCCAGGGTCCTTTCGTAAAACCGTCTTTTTCTGGCATTCAGGTTGACGGTGCAGCTTTTGTATTTTTCCAGCTCCCGCTCTGCCTCCTCACGGGAAATGCGGGGCAGTAGGGGAATGGAGATCTCTTTTGTAGAAACGGTCAGGGCGGCGTCACGGTAGGGGTCGGAGCTCTCATAGATGCGGACGGCATCTGCACCTGCCACGCCTCCCAGCTCCACTGCATAGCGTACGTGGGAGTCTCCCGTAGTCTTTCCGTTTGCCAGGCGGGGACCCACGTCCCCCTCAGGGCCGTTGAAGAATGCCGTGATAGCCCCACTTTCCTCCTCCAGCATATCGATCATCACGCCCATCCAGTCACGGGTGATCTCGTGATTGACGCCTGCGGCGGTGCCGTGACAGCCGTAGTGGATCAGGTTGGCAACGGGGTTTCCTCCTTCGTCAGAGAAGGAAAGGACAGTCATTTTGGGGTTGAAGCTGCCCCAGGGGTTTTGCCCCAGGATCACCCGGTTGTCCTCGGTCAGCTCACGGCGGTTGACGCCGATGAGGCTCTCTCCCACCGATACTTTCATTTTGACGGGGGTGGGATTTTTCACTGCCTCCCGTGCGGCACCCAGAACCCCGGGGATCAGCACGTCTTCACAGTATTCGGCGTTGAAGTCCCCCCAGCCGGGACCACCGCCGGTGATGGGACCTGAATGGGTATGCACGGCATGAATGATACAGTTGTCTCGGGGCACACCCGTTGCCTGCTCTATTTCCTCCCGCAGCTTGTCGCACAGCGGAGCTCTCAGAGAGCAAACGGTGACGCTGACCATCATCGCCTGTATGTCTTGGCATTGAAAATAGAATGCTGTGGCGGTGAGATCGTCGTGGAGAGACGTGGAGATCACGTCGGGGAAGTAGCCCGCCAGATTGCATCCCACCTCAGGGGAGATGATCCGTCTTCCTACACCTAAATATAAAGGTTCCGTCATAGGGGTGCCTCCTGGTTTTTGGTTTGGGCTTCCGGAGAAGCCTTATAGGCAGTACGCCACGGCTGCCAGACGTTTGGCAGCCTCTCTAAGAGAGCGTCTGTACATAAATTCTTCTCTTGTGTGGATCTTCCCGCCCTCGGCGCCAAAGCCGTCAAGGCATGGGATCCCCAGGTGGGTCATATCGGCAGAATCGGCGGCGCCGTTGGTTTCTATGGGCTCCAGAATCGGCAGGTCGTTCTCTCTGTAGATGGCGTTTGCTTTTCTTAGCAGGGACATGTTTGTGTCGTTCTTTTCCATGCAGTACCGCCAGCTCTTTAAGATGAGACGGCAGGTGGTACCCTCCACGAAGGATCTTTCGGCAATTTCCTTGGCAATCCGCTCTACCTCCTCGGCCATTTGGCTACTCTTGAAGCGGAAGTCTGCGGTGAAAGTACAGCGGTCGGGCACGGTGTTCTCGGCAACGCCCCCGAAAATCAGCCCGCAGTTGCAGGTGATGGCGTCACCATCCTTGTATTTCTCCAGCTCCAGAATTTTATGGGCGGCCTCCGAAATGGCGCTGCTACCGTTATAGCATACGGCGGAATGGACGGACCTACCCGTGATCTCATAGGCGTACTTTCGGATGCCCTTCATGCCTACGCGCAGGAAGCCACTTTTGTAGTTTTCCGTGTTTAGGAAAGCAATACATCCCTTTGCCTGCTCTCCCATAAATGCCACGGTGGTTTTGTTGCTAAAGCGACTACCGTTTTCCTCGTCACTTTGCAGAATCAGCTTCACGGGGCGAGAGCGAAAGCCCACGCGGTGCAGGGCATCCATTGCCAGAAGGCTGGCTACGATGCCACCCTTGCAGTCGGTGACCCCGGGGCCGTATAGCATATCTCCCTCCAGGCGTGTGGGGGGAGTACCGAAGGCACCAATGGGATGCACGGTGTCCATGTGCCCTGAGAAGCAGACCGCCTGCCCCGGGGCATCTGGGTTCATGGTGATGCAGATGCAGTCACCGGAGATTTCTTGCCGTCCCACTTCCACCTGCCAGCCACGGTCTTTCGCCAGGTCTGCAAACAGGCTGCCTACGGCATCCACCCCCGCCTTGCAGTCCGTGGGGCTTTCAATATTGCAGGCTCTCACCAAAAGGGCACAGTATTCCTCTTCCAGAGAGTCGATCATCTCAAATAGAGCCTTACACTTCATGGCGTCTCCCTTTTTTCTCCACCGTGTTACAGGGCGTTTGGCGGTGCGCTCACCGTCCGTGACGGCGGCACCCCGTTTCTTACGTCCATTATAGCACATTCACAGAGGAATTTTCACCCAAAAACAAAAAATCTTTCCCACAGGGAAAGATCTTTGTATTCCGTACGTATTGTTAGGGGAGTGCAGTGCCTTCCCACAGGGTGGCTTACACCTGCAGGTCCTCCCACACGTCTCCCAGATGGCAGGGGCTGATCTCCCCCAGCTCTGCCACCATCAGAAATAGGCGTGCCACCATGGAATGGTGTGTAAAGCGGGGCAGGACCCGTGTGCCCCCACAAACAAGAGAAAACCCTCCGTCCGCCTCCTCCTGTAATCCGTAGCACATGCCCTTCTCCACCTGACAAGCCATTTCCTGCATTTTCGTCCTCCTTGCGTCACTTCGTGGATACCATAGGTATCCACGGGTAGCACCCACCCAGATTGTATTTATGCTGTTGCACCCCACAAGTGTAGCAAAAAATCACGGGGTGCGTTTTTTGTCGTTTTTGTGATTTCTTGTCATTTTTGCTCTGTTTTCGCAAAAATCCCGCATTTTTGCATCTTTATAAGTACATATATGCATACATATCCAAATCGCATACAAAAATAAGTGGAAATATTTTTGTTAAAATCAATAAAACGCCAATTTTATACTGAAAAAAATTAAAATATTTCGTACTTATAAATATGCATTTACATCCAAAAACAGCTGTTTTGGGGCTTT
>JAZORW010000018.1:0-3022 GCA_045656805.1 Eubacteriales bacterium
TGATCACGTCGCCCTTTTTCAGCCCTGCACTCCTGGCAAGAGAACCGGCGGCTACCGATGTGATCTTCACGTCCTCACGAATGCGGGTGACCCCATCGTCGGCGTCGTAGTAGGCGGCGGTGTTTGCCCCCTCTACCGCAATTCCGATGTCTGCTACACTCAGGGAAACGGCCTTGTTGAGCAGAGAAGAGCCGTTTTCGCTCTCGTAGGCATCTATCAGGCTGTTTGCCACACGCACCGCAATGTTAGAGGGAATGGCAAAGCCGATGTTCTCCACGTACTCTGCCTCCATTTTGGCAGTGACGATGCCCACCAGCCGTCCTTTTGTGTCAAAGAGCCCTCCGCCTGAGTTGCCCTCATTCACTGCGGCAGAGATCTGCATCATACGGTGGGGATGGTTATCGGTACGCAGGTTGATCATTTTAGAATCAATGCTAACAATGCCATCGGTGGCTGCAATTCCGCCCCCGGTCCCGTTGCCAATGGCGACTACCTCTTGCCCTACGCATATATCCTCAGAATTGGCTGCCTCCAGAATGGTGGCACTGGAGTCTCTCAGGATGGCGGAGGCATCTACCTTCAGCACTGCCAGGTCATAGGTGGCACTGCCCCCCACGTAGGTGGCACGGATGGCGTTATCGTTATCCACGTCATAGCCGTAGAGGAATACGTAAATAGAAGAATGAATTCCCGTGGTGTAGCCTGTGTTATAGGATACCACGTGGTAGTTGGTGATGATGTAGGCATCCCCCTGATCCCTATCCATTTGGTAGATCACTCCCGACCCGGCAGAGGGGGATACGTTCACGCCGGAGGCAGAGGAGGAGCACTGAATGTTCACGCTGCACAGCAGGCTGCGGGCGATAGCCTGGGACAGAGTCTTCTCCTGATACTTTAGGATTGCTTCCGCCAGCATATCAGGGTCAAGGGACAGGTATTCGAACAAAAATTCCAAGAAGCTGCCCGCATAGCCCTCCGCCTGTGCGGCGGCGTAAATATCACGGATGTTCAGGTCTTGCCCCTGTAGCGAGGCAAGCCACTGCTCCTCAGTGCCTGAAAAACCCTGGGAAACCGCCAGCTCATAGGCGGACTGGGGCTTGTTCCAGAAGCAGGAGGTCAGGCACAGGGATAGGACGGTCAAAAGAAGCACAAGGCTTCCCATGCGTCTAAAAGAAGACTTCATGATAGACTCCAATCAAATTTACTACATATAGTATACCATAGGAATGTGAACAATGTGTAAGAAATTTTTACGCCCGGTTTTTTAGGCGTCAGGTCCTGTGCATTTGGCTAATTTGCACCCCCTCGCAAAACAAAAATAATTTTCACTGCAAGGGTAAAAATCCGACATTTTTGTTTACAAAAGTCAAAAAATATGGTATACTCCAGGTAGAAAACCTGAAAGGAGATGCCATGAGAGAGAATTCCTTTATATGCTGTGAAGAGAAAAGCGGCACGGGGTGTCTATTGCCTCCTGCCCGCTATGAAAACGCACTGGAGCTGCTGATGGTGGATGAGGGCAGCGTGTTTTTAGGCAGTGCCATGTCGGGCATTCAGCTGCATGCAGGCTCTATGGTATTTATCTCTCCCAATATGGTACGGTACGTAGAGGCCGAGGAGGGAAACGCCTCCCTGAGAGTATTGCGATTTACCCAGAAGGTGGCCCAGGGAATGCAGGAGGCAGTGGACGAGGAGCTGATCTACATGTTCTTGACCCAGGCAAGAAACGGACACCACGTCCTGACCCCCGAGGACCGCATCTATATCTCCGTCAGACAGTATTTTGAGGATTGCTACGGTGAGTTTCTATCCCGTGAGCTGTGCTACAGTCTGCGTATCCGTGGGTACCTCACCCTGCTACTGGCTGAGGTGATCTCCACCTATTTCACCACCCGCAGCCCCGGGGACAGGGCGGTATATCATAACGTGATGCGGCTAAAGCCCTGCCTTGACTACATAGACAGTCACTTAAACGATAAGATTACAGTGCCTGCCCTGGCAGAGCAGCTCTCCGTTACCCCCGACTATTTTACTAAGCTGTTCCGTGACAGCATTGGTAAAACCACGGTGGATTACGTGAACTGTGTCCGCATCAATGCGGCTATGGCATACCTGGTGGAAAGTAAACTTCCCATATCCGAAATTGCCGAAATGACAGGGCTGGGTAGCGGAAATTACCTGAGTAAAGTGTTCCGCCGTGCCACAAACGGCAGGCAGACACCCCTTTCGTTTAGGAATATGAAATAATTCATTTTGCAAACGGAAAGTAAACTTTACGAACTAAAGCCGAACGAAAAGACAAAAGAAAAAGGGACAGAGTTTTGCTCTGTCCCTTTGTTTTAGTTTTCTTTTGTGACGATCTTCAGGGGCTCTTCTCCACGGACGTAGGCGGCGGTAACCACTACCTTCTCCACATCCTTACGGGAGGGGATATCATACATGGGCTCCAGCATAATGGACTCCATAATAGATCTCAGACCTCTGGCACCCGTCTGCCTCTCAATTGCCAGGTGTGCCACGGCACGGAAGGCTTCCTCTTCAAACTCCAGCTTTACCCCTTCCATCTCAAACAGCTTTTCATACTGCTTAAACATGGCGTTCTTGGGCTCACGGATGATGCGTACCAGTGCTTCCTCGTCCAGATTTTCCAGAGTTGTGATCACAGGCAATCTGCCTACCAGCTCGGGAATCAGACCGAATTTCACCACGTCGTGGCTGTTTACGTCACAGTAGACGCCCCGTGCCACCTTCTCACCCTGGGTCATGACACCGCTGCTGAAGCCGATGGATCTCTGACCCTTACGTGCCTCGATCAGCTTTTCAATGCCGTCAAATGCACCGCCGCAGATGAACAGAATGTTCTCGGTGTTGATCTGGATAAATTCCTGATTGGGATGCTTTCTGCCACCCTGGGGAGGTACGTTTGCCGTTGTTCCTTCAAGAATTTTGAGCAGAGCCTGCTGAACTCCTTCACCGGAAACGTCTCTGGTGATGGAGCGATTTTCGCCCTTTCTCGCAATCT
>JAZORW010000019.1:0-1615 GCA_045656805.1 Eubacteriales bacterium
CGCAGAAGCTCCCACCGGCAGCCTTTGCCCTCCGCCAAAAGCAAAAATTCTCCTACAAAAACCCAAAAAGTTGTGCTATAATAAATCTAACAGGGGGCGGGGAGGCTTGTTTGCATCATACCCGCCCGATTTCCCATAAAGGAGATTTCACCATGCCTATTATCGTCACACGCCCCAAGGAGACACCCATTACCACCCGGTTTGTTCTGCGTACAGCCCACACGACCTATGCCATGGGTATTCTGGACGGGAAGTTCCCCGTGCATCTGTACTACGGTAAGACAAGACGGGGCGTGGACCTTTCCTATAAGACCAAGTTCTTTTCCTTCTCCCCCTACTATCCTGAGCATGGCACCCAGTATCTGCCCGACGTGACGCCCAGCGAATTTCCCGGCTTTGGCTACGGAGATTTCCGTGCCTGTGCCATTCGTGTAAAGGATCTGTCTACGGGCAGTGACGCCACTGAGTTTGTCTATAAAAAATATAAAAAGCATAAGGGGCGTCTGCCCCTGCCTGCCCCCGTCTTTGGGGAATTGCCCTGTGCCGAGGCTACCGAGGATACCGAGACCCTGGAGCTGGTTTTATGTGATGAGGTGACGGGGTGTGAACTGCACCTGTATTATACCGTCTTCCCCAGCCACGACGTGATTACCCGCCACATGACGCTGTGCAATAAGGGCAACTCCGATGTGATGCTGGAGAAGTGCATGAGTCTGTGTCTGGACATTCCCAGAGGGGATCTGGAGCTGGTCTCTCAGCAGGGGTCTTACGGTCGCGAGCGACACGTGCAACGCGCCCCCCTGGGTCTGGGTGTAAAGCGAATTACCAGTCGGCGTGGTGCCTCCTCCCATCATGCCAATCCCTGCATTCTGCTGTGCGACCCTAATGCCACCGAGGAGCGTGGGGAGGCATACGGATTTAATTTCGTGCATAGCGGCAGCTTCCTAGATGAATTGGAGGTGGACCAGTCGGGCAGCACCCGTGTGCTGGTGGGTCTGGGAGACGAGTGCTTCTCCTGGAAGCTGGAGGCAGGAGAGAGCTTTACCTCCCCCGAGGCTGTGATGACCTATTCTGACCGGGGTATCGGTCAGGTGTCCCGTAATTTCCACCATTTCGTCCGAGATACCATCCTGCCCCCTGAGCCCTTTGAGTGCCGCCCCGTGGTGCTGAATTCCTGGGAGGCCTTCTTCTTCAAAATTGACGGTAAAATCATGGAGAATTTTGCCGCCGGTGCCGCACAGGTGGGCATGGATATGCCCGTTATGGACGACGGCTGGTTTGGTGAGAGACGGAATGACCGTGCAGGTCTTGGGGACTGGTATCCCCATCCAGCTCTGTTTCCCGACGGGCTGGGTGCCTTCGTTGACCGTGTGAAGGCGAAGGGGGTCAAGTTCGGCATCTGGATCGAGCCCGAGATGGTAAACCCCAACAGTGACCTGTACCGTGCCCACCCCGAGTGGGTGCTGTCTGCCCCCGGGCGTGCATCCCTGCTGTCCCGCAACCAGCTGGTGCTGGATATGGGGAACCCCGCCGTGGTGGATTACTTAACTGACTCTTTCAAAAAATGCTTTACAGGCGTTTCCATTGACTATTTTAAGTGGGATATGAACCGCCA
>JAZORW010000020.1:0-9783 GCA_045656805.1 Eubacteriales bacterium
CGTGGTTGGACTGGAAGAAGACGGTGCGGATGTGCAGCTCCTCGCAACGGGCGGTGATCTGATCTAACAGATCCTGATAGGATTCACTGCCGTAAATATCAGGCTGGCGTTTGCCCAGCATATTGATATTGGGGCCGTTCAAAACTAAGAATGTGATCATGAGAGAAACTCCTTTTTCACGTAATTCATAACCGCCTCCGGACTTTCGTCGGCGGGGATGCGACAGTGGGCGGTGGCAGAGTAGACGGGTAGCCGCTCTGCATACCGTTTCTCCATAGCCTCACGGGTGGAGGCGGTGGGACGATCGGAGGTGGGAATCAGTAGCTCAGGGGAGCGATCCAGCCAAAAGATACGTCCCGTGGCAGCCATGGCAAGACGGTTTTCCTCCCGCAGGGGAACGCCGCCCCCCGTGCAGATCACGGCACCCGTCTTTCCGTAGAGGGTCTTCTCCAGCACCCTTGCCTCCAGGTCACGGAAGTAGGGCTCGCCCCTCTCACGGAAGAGGGTGGGAATGTCACAGCCCGCCTCCTCTACGATCAGGGCGTCAATATCGATGCAGGGGCGGTTTAATTCTTTGGCAAGCAGCTTGCCCACCGTGGATTTTCCACAGCCGGGCATACCGATCAGGATCAGATGCTCCTTTTCTCTCTCCACCTCCCGTACCACCTGCCGTATCAGGGCGGGGTCCAGGGGGGTGTCTAAAAACAGCTCTGCTCCTTGCAGTGCCTGGGCTGCCAGCATTGCCAGCCCTCCCTCGGCTGCCAGGCCCCGCTCTTTGGCGGAGAGGATCAGCTTGGTACGCAGGGGATGGTAGATGGCGTCTGCCACACCCAAAAGGTGTGGGAAGCAGGAGATGTCAATGGGGGTACCCTCATGGTGGGGATACATGCCCACGGGGGTGGTGTTCAAAATATAGGCGGCATCTGTATGCCGGGCGTAGGCGGTGGGGTAGTCAACAGCCTCCCCCTTCGCGGTGCGGCTGACACGGATGGGGGTGGCCCCCAGGTCCTTTAGCAGGGTCATGGCTGTGGGGGAGGTGGCACCGGTGCCTAAGATCAGCACCTTCTTGCCCTCCGGTTGCCAGCCCAGGCTGTCTAAGAGGTACTTCATGCCGAAATAGTCGGTGTTATAGCCGTACAGCTTCCCCTCTCGCTTCACCACCGTGTTTACCGCCCCGATGGCCTGTGCCAGGGGGTGGATATAGTCAAGGTAGGGGATGACGGTGGTCTTATAGGGGATGGTAACGTTAATGGCATCAAAGTCTGCCCGCTCTATAAAGGGACCTACCTCCTGGGGGGTTAGCTCCAGCAGCTCGTAGGTATAGTCGGCAATGCGGGCGTGGATCTCCCGAGAAAAGCTGTGCCCCAGCTTCTCGCCGATGAGTCCGTATTTCATGGGGCCACTCCTTTCTTCGGGGAAGGTCTTAGCTTTGGGTCAGGTAGTCGGTGCCGTATCTCTGGCACAGAAGGTCGCCCAGGCACAGGGAAACCACTGCGTCCACCACTGCCCGTGCTCTATGCACGATGGCGGGGTCGTGGCGACCCTTTGCCGCCAGGGTAGCGTTGTCGCCCGTGGTCATATCCACGGTGTCCTGGGGCATGGAGATGGTAGGAGTGGGTTTAATGGCTACACGGACGGTCAGGGGCATGCCGTTGGTAATGCCACCCTGAATGCCGCCGCTATAGTTGGTGGTGGTCTTGGCACCCTCCTCGGTGTGTCTCCAGGCGTCGTTTACCTGGCTGCCCCGCTTCTCACACATGGCAAAGCCACCGCCGAATTCCACGCCCTTTACAGCGGGAATGGCGAAGAGGGCGGAGGCCAGTACGCTCTCCACACCGCCGAACCAGGGCTCACCTACCCCGGCGGGTAGACCCAGCACGGCACATTCCAGCACGCCGCCTACGCTGTCTCCTGCCTCTTTGGCAGAGAGAATTTCTGCCTCCATTTTGGTGGCAACGGCAGGGTCAAGGACGGGGAAGGAGGCACTATCCAGCAGCTGGATGTCGTCTCCGTAATATGCAAAGGGTCTGTCCTTCACGCACCCAAGAGATGCGATGTGGGTGCCCAGGGTAATGCCCTTACCCCTCAGGGCGTCTCTTACGATGGTACCCACAGCTACCAAGGGTGCGGTGAGTCTGCCGGAGAAATGTCCGCCACCCCGCTTATCCTCAAAGCCGTGGTATTTCATACGGGCGGCATAATCGGCATGAGAGGGACGCGCCAGATCTCCCATAGAGGCGTAGTCGCCACTGCGGGTATCGGAATTGGGAATCAGGCAGGTGAGAGGTGCCCCCGTGGTATAGCCGCCCAAAACCCCACTGACCAGACGGAAGGGGTCGGCCTCCTGTCTGGCAGTAGAGATGGCGCCCTGGGGGCGTCTCTGGGTTAGACGACGGGCGATTTCCTCCTCGTTTACGGGGATGCCGGGGGCAATGCCGTCAAGCACTGCACCGATCTCAGGCCCGTGGCTTTCCCCAAAGAGAGTAACGGTCAAAAAGTGACCAAGGGTGTTTTTCATATCAACCTCCAAGACCCCGAAACAGCTCTTCGGGGGTAGTGGTGCAAAGTTCAAAGGAGCCTACCTGATCCACGTAAACGTAGGTCAGGGATTTTCCCGCCATTTTCTTATCGTGCAGCACGGCGGAATAAATTTGGGATAGGGTGTAGGGGCAGGAGGTGGGCAGGCCTACCCTGCGGTAAAGGGCCTCCAGCCGCTTAGCCACGTCGGGACTGCAGAGGGGGAGCATACCCAGCGCCACACACTCACCGTGGAGGAGGGCGCCAGCCCCCACACTCTCGATGCCGTGACCCAGGGTGTGACCAAAGTTCAGCACACGGCGGAGGCCGTTTTCCTTCTCGTCTGCCTCTACCACCTGCCGCTTAATCTTCAGGGCGGCAGAGATCACCTCTTCCATGGGGGCATTCAGCCCCTGCTGCTCCAGCAGCTCAAACAGGGCGGCGTCGTGGGTGGTAGCCATCTTGATCACCTCTGCCATACCCGCAGATAGCTGTCTGGGCTGGAGGGTAGAGAGGGTGGCGGGGTCAATGACCACAGCCTTTGGCTGCTTAAAGGCACCGATGGGGTTTTTAATTCCGTCCAGGTCCACGGCGGTTTTTCCACCGATGGAGGAGTCTACCTGGGAGAGGAGGGTGGTGGGGATATTATAGAAATCCACCCCACGCATGTAGGAGGAGGCAACGAAGCCTGCCAGGTCGCCGACCACGCCACCGCCCACGGCCACCACGCAGTCACGGCGGGTGAAGCCCTCCTTCAGCATGACGGAGAGCAGGCGACGGTAGTTGTCCATAGACTTGCTGGCCTCACCCTGGGGGATCACCGACAGGGTAGGTGCCTTACAGGCACTGCACACTGCCTGGGCATACTGGCTGGGCACACCGCTGTCAGTGACCACCAGCACTCTGCGGTCCAGGTCCAGCAGCTCCCCTACGCGGGACAGCATCCCCTTGCCTAAATGGATAGGATAGCCCTCCCCCACGTTTACGAAGAGGTCGTCCAGCAGGCGATGCTGGTAGGTGCGGGAGGCAGCCATCACGGCCTCCATAAAGGCGGTATATTCACGGGTCAGCTGGGGCTGGTCCAGGGCTTCTACCCCGCGGGCAATTACCTCAGCCTCACGGCCGGGATCCAGCACCTGCATCCCGTTCTCAGCCTTATACTGGGCAACCTTGCCCACTGCCTCCATGCGGCGGCAGAACAGGCGACGCATTTCCTCGTCGCAGGCGTTGATTTCTTGTCTGGCTTCCTCTAAGAGGGTCATAGCACTTTCCTTTCGGCTTTTTAGTTCAGCTCCAGGGTCTGTCCCGGCTCTACCAGGTACTTTTTACAGGAGCCCTCAAAGTATACGGGGATATGGGTAGGGTTGTATACCCTGGTGTTGTCGATGTCAAAAATCAGGCTGTCGAAGGCGTGACAGTATTCGTACAGCTCTGTGTTGTTTACGTACCAAACGTCCTCGTGGCCGCCGATCCTTTGGCACAGGGCGTCGAAATCCTCCATATTGTTTTTATACTCAAAGCTGTGTCCCCACAGGGAAAGCAAAAGAGAATGGCGGCTGGATACGTAGCGGGAGGTGGGGTCCTGGGAGAAGAAATCCTCAATGAGCTCAGGCACCCTGGGGTTGGTAATATGGGCGGTCATCTTCCACTCCAGCCAATCCTGGGGCAGAAGAAAATCAAAGGAGGAGAAGGCAGTGCGGGCGTAGGTCATACCCAGCATTTTTACGTAGGATTTTACCTCGGGGCTGGTGGCACCGAAATCGGCGTATGCCATGCCGCGGATAATTCTGCCATAGAACTTTTCAAGGAAGGCGCGGCTCATTGCCACCTCACGGATGCCATCCTTGGCTGGGATGCTGGGCAGGTTGACGTGCTGTTCTCCATGCACTGCCACGTCGTGGCCGTTTGGAAAATACAGCTCTCTCGCCATTCTTTCGCTGACGTGCCCCTTTCCGTCCTCTTTCTCAAAGGAGGTGTAGGGCAGGTTAAAGGTTGCCTTAATGCCGTGGCGGTTCAGAATTTCTACAAAGGGGATATCGTACTCGGTGCCATCGTCAAAGCTCATGGTCACAGCCTTGGTACGGAAGCCGGGGAAGCGGATAAAGCGATATTTCAACATAGATACCTCCTACGCACGGGCGTCTTTGTATTAACCTTTATTTTATACCCGCAGCATTTCTCTGTCAAGCCCCAGGGAAAATTCCTTGCAAATCAGAAAGAGCTGTGATAAAATCAAACAAAAGGAGAGGCTATGAAGCGTTCGTTCATTCTGTCACTTACCAGCACCCTGCTGCTGGTGCTGTTGCTTGCGTCTTTTACGGGTTGCGATACCCCCTGGGAGGACAAGCCTATCTATACCGTCACCCTCAATCCTCTAAACGGGGAGGAGCCTAGTGCCGTACAGGTTGAAGAGGGAATGGCAATGGTGCATCCGGGTAGACCTACAAAGGAGGGATACCTCTTTGACGCCTGGTATTTAGACCCGGCCCTGACCCAGCCCTACCGCTTTGGGGTTGCCGTTACGGAGGACCTGACCCTGTATGCGGGGTATTACATCGACTATGCGTATCTTACCAACCGCGTGACACAGGAGGCCGTGCCCGCCACCGTTACCGTCCGTGCCGGTAGCTGGGGCACCGCGAAATCCGGCAGCGGCGTAATTTTCCACCGTGAGGGCAACCGCTACTACCTTCTAACCAACACCCACGTGGTGACCACAGGCAGCTCTGCCACCTATTCGGTGGAGGACTGCTACGGAAATTCTTACACAGCCACTTTAGTGGGCAAGGATGGAAGCTATGACCTGGCCCTTCTGTATTTCACCACCACGGAGGTCCTGCCTACCCTGTCCCTTGCCACCTCTGACCCCAAATCGGGGGATGGGGTGATTGCCCTGGGGCAACCCCTGGGACAAAGCAATGCGGTGACCTACGGCGTGGTGGACAGCTATACCACCGTGTCGGTTTCTTCCTCTTCTGCCAGCGTCACCTTCCCTGTGATACGGCACACCGCCCCCATTGATTCCGGCTCCTCGGGCGGGGCATTGCTGGATACCTCTCTCAGGATCGTTGGCATCAATTTTGCCGACGGTACGGACGATGACGGAAGCTTTATTTGTGGCTTTGCCGTGTCGGTGGAGAAGATCAGAGAATTTCTGGGCAGCCTGGGGTATTAAAGCAAAACGAAAAAGGACAGGAAAATCCTGTCCTTTTATTTTTTGTATTGTGGGGGAGGTGCAGAAAATCAGTTTTCTGCGGGGGTCAGATAGCCCTCGCGGTACAGAAGCTCTGCGATCAGAACAGCACCGCCGGCGGCACCGCGGAGGGTGTTGTGGGACAGACCCACGAACTTATAGTCGAAGAGGGTATCCTCTCTCAGACGGCCAACGGTAACGCCCATACCGCCGTACAGATCACGGTCAAGTCTGGCCTGGGGACGGTTGTCCTCCTCCATATAGGTGACGAACTGCTGGGGGGCAGAGGGCAGGCCCAGGGCCTGAGGCTTCCCGGAGAAGGTAGCCCAGTCAGCCAAGATCTGCTCACGGGTGGGCTTATTCTTAAAGCGAACGAACACAGCGGCAGTATGACCGTCGGTAACGGGCACACGGATGCACTGGGTGGTAATCAGGGGAGAGGTGGCCTTCACGACCTGACCGTTCTCAACCTTACCCCAGATACGCAGGGGCTCCTGCTCACTCTTCTCCTCCTCACCGCCAATGTAGGGGATGACGTTATCCAGCATCTCGGGCCATTCACGGAAGGTCTTACCTGCACCGGAGATTGCCTGATAGGTGGTGGCAACCACCTCTTCAATGCCGTACTTCATAAGGGGGGTCAGGGCGGGAACGTAGGACTGGATAGAGCAGTTGGGCTTTACAGCGATAAAGCCGCGCTTGGTACCCAGACGGCGTCTTTGTGCTTCGATTACCTCCAGGTGGGCATCGTTGATTTCGGGAATTACCATAGGAACGTCGGGAGTCCAGCGGTTGGCAGAGTTATTGGAAACCACGGGGATCTCCGCCTTGGCATAGCTTTCCTCCAGACGCAGGATCTCGTCCTTTTTCATATCCACGGCACAGAAAACGAAATCTACCAGACCCTTCACACTCTGAATGTCGGCGGCGTCCATCACCACCATATCCTTTACCTCTTCGGGCATAGGGGTAGACAGCTTCCAGCGTTCGCCCACAGCCTCGGTATAGGGCTTACCTGCGCTACGTGCAGAGGCGATCAGGGCAGTGATCTGGAAATAGGGATGCTGGTTCAGCAGGGTGATGAACCGCTGACCCACCATGCCGGTGGCACCAATAATGCCGACTCTCAACTTGTTCATGGGAATACCTTTCCTTAAAATATAGTAAGATTTTTCACCATTTTAGCACTTTCGCCCCAATATGTCAATGCCGCATCCTCCCCAAATGGCAGGGGAAAACGCGGCATTTTTTATTAAATTTGCTTGACGGTGAGGTTAGCGGGCAAAATTCCCGTCTGCTCATACACCACGGTGGTGATGGCAGCCACCTGTACGGCATCCAAGGGGGCGCCGGAGGAAACCACCACCGAGGCGGTGTCACCGTTGATAACGGTGATGCATCTGTCGTAGCCCTGGGAGAGGATCAGGCTCTCCACCGTTGCCTCCTGCTCCATGGCGGTGGCGATCTTGGCGATCTGCTGGAGGGCGGCTTCCTTTTCTGCACCCTCCCCGGCGGTATCTACCACTGATTGCAGTACCTCCAGAGACTCCTGGCGGGCGCTCTCACGGGAGAGTGCCACTGCATCAAAATAGTCCTGTGCCGTGTCAGAGTTATCAGGTGTGGCACCCACCGTACTGTCTCCGCTGCCCAGATAGTCCACGGGGGTATAGAACCACAGATAGTTCAGGTACACCGCCAGACCGATGAGCAGCATCAAAGACACGATGATCAGATTTCTCCGCCCCAGCCGCCTGAGGATGGTGTTTTTCATTTTCTTCACACTTTCCATATAGCAAAAATCCTTTCGCAGTTTTAGTTTGCTATACTGTATGCCCCACCGCGGCAGGATATGACATCAGTCCATAGGGCTGATATGGACGCGGTTGGCACCGATGTGGTAGAGGGCGCAGAGCAGCTCTGTCAGCTCTCGCCTTACCCTGTCGGAGTCGCCCCCCTCTGCCACTACGGCTACCCCCAGCACCGTGGGTGGGGTGGTGGAGGTGAGGTGGTTGCCTGAGTAGGTATAGCTCTCTCCCCGCTCAAAGGTGATACGCACCACGCAGTCTCCCGCACCCTCCACCTGCTCGCACAGCCGCCTAGCCTCTTCCTCCATGGTGTGCCGCAGATCCTGGGTGGTAGGGGTTGCCTCTTGGGCGGTGTTTGCCCCGAAAAGCCCGGAGCCTACAAGACATAGCACCAGCCCCAGGATCCCCAGGGCGGGCAGAAGCCAGTTCGCGGGCTTCTTCAGGGCGGGGAGATGGGAGAACAGCCTTTCCTTTATTTGTTTGTACATAGCACGGTTACCTCGCAGTCGCAGTTTTGTATATTGTGTTTGAGATAGTCTTTTGCTCTCTCTGCCGCCTCCCTTGCCTGACCCGATAAGGTCAGAGTGGCGTGGGTCAGGGTCAGGGTGCCCCCCTGGTCGGTGTCGCCCTGCAATTTTAGGGAAACCTGGGCGGGATTTAGCCCCAGGTCCCCACACAGAGCAAGGCACAGTGCCTCCTCCGCCTCCTGCAGTAATAGGGAATAGGAGGGCTCCGGAGAGGGGGCTTCCTCCCCGGGAATTTGCCAGCCTGGCAGAGAGGCGACCAGCCCCCTGAGGGGGGAGACCACCGCCAGCATCAGGCATACCGACAGGAGCAGCTCTACGTACCGTTTGGTAGTGCCCTCGGCAGAGAAGAGGGAGAGCAGGGATACCAGGGCGGTGGTAACCGCCAGGGTGGTGAAATAGGCGTTCATAGGCCGGCCCCCATAGGTAGGGCGGTTTTTAAAAACACCGCCAGAAATAAAATGAAGGAAAGTGCGGCGAAGGCTGCCACCGCCAGTGCCATATCGTAGATGCCACGGAACTCCTTTAGCAGTCGCTCTCCTGTGTCAAAGCCCAGCATGCGGGCAAAGCCACAGGACAGGTCCACCGCCGCCCGCATCAGCCACAGCTCGATCACCGTGGGCAGCGTCAGGCACAGCACCAATAGGATGCCGCCCACCCCCACGCCGCTCTTCACACTTTCCAGGGCTGCACCCAGGGTGCCTACCCCCGCTCCCAGGGTGCCTCCAATAATGGGGATCATATTTCCCAGGGCGTACTTGGCGGTACGGAGAGCCAGGGTATCCTTGGTGGATGCCAGAATGCTCTGCAGGCTGAATGCCCCTGCCAGCACCACCCCCAGAAAGCCAAGAAGAGTCAAAAACAGCCCTCTCAGCTGTCGATGCACCCCTTCGGGATGCACCTTTTGCCCCAAGCTGCCCAGCAGGGAGAGAGAAAAGCATACCCCGATGAGGGGGAGCAGCAGGTGGTTGCACAGCATCTCTAAAAGTAGCAGCAGGGTGGAAAAGGCGGCGGTGGTGACGGTGGCACTCCCCGTGGCTCCTCCCCCCAGCAGAATGCCTCCCAGGATGGGGGAAAGCCCCTCCATCAGATGGGTCAGGTCGGAGAGGGTGGCTGTCAGGCGGGTGAGGCTGCCCGACACGGTGCGGTAAAAGCACAGAGAGCATACCACCCCCACCAGTGCCCCCAGGGGGGCGGAAAGGGAGGGGCTCTCCCGTGAGAGCAGGGACATAAGGCTGCCCAGCAGCGTAATACCCATCAGGGTAAAAAACAGCCCCAGGGCCGGGGTATATCCCTGTGTCAGCCCCTCTGATACCAGAGAAAAAAGATATTCAAAGCCAACGGCACTCTCCAGGGCTTCTTCCTCTCCCAGCTCTCCCTGTCCCATCTGCTCTGTCAGGCTTGAAAATGCCTGCCACAGGTCTTGACTGGGGTCTTCATACGGCTCCTCCTTGACACTGGGGGAGGAGAGGGAGGGGAGAGCCAGAGGGGTGAGAGTGAGGGCAAGACAAAGGGAAAGGAAAAAGAGAAGCAGAAAAAGAAACCGCCTCATAGACCCTCCCCCAAAAGCGACAGTGCCAGGGAAAGCAGCTCTGCCATGGGCTCCATAGACAGGAGCAGGATCTCCATTTTTCCGCACAATTCCAGACGGGCGGCAGTTTCGGATGAGCCCAGATCCCGACAGATATCTCCCCCCAGCTTCACCACGTAGCCCACCCCCACCCCTTTGAGAAGCAGGGCGGTA
>JAZORW010000021.1:0-5342 GCA_045656805.1 Eubacteriales bacterium
CTCTGTAGTACACCTGCACGTCGGGCACCTGCTTCATCTGCTCTACGTCACGGACGCCGCCCCAAATCACGGCACCGCCGTTACCGGTGCGCTTCTTGATAGCGGTGGTCAGGTTGCCACCCAGGAAGGTACCCTTATAAATTTTGTCATACATGTCGCAGACGACTACGTCCCTCTCCACCAGAGAGTCGATGACCCACTGGTTATAGTTGCCGCGCAGACCGTCCTCTGCACCTCTTGCGAACTGCAGCTCGTGCAGGTCGGGGCGGGTGGGGCAATAGGTACAGGTAACGGCACGGCCTACCAGCTTTCTGCCGTCGTTATGCAATGCCTGCAGGGGGGCAAGGCCGCCACCCACGAACTGGCTCTCATAGCCCAGAACGAAGATGGGCTTCCATACCTCCTCCAGAGTCATGCCGTACAGGGCGTCCAGATATTTATCGGCTACCTTGGGGCGTCCGTCGGGGAAACGCTCGCCCTTCCACAGGGGGGTCAGGGCAATGATGGCTTCTCTATCGTTAAAATGCATGTTTTTTCTTCCTTTTCTTTACCTTTGGCTTAGCTCCAGATACGGTCGTTGGAGAATTCCTTATTCCACTCGTCGGTGGGCTCGAAATAGCCGGGAATGTTGGGGTTGATGTGCTGGCGCAGAACCTCCTCGTTCAGGTCGTCAAAGCCCAGGCCTGGCTTCTCGGGCACCTTAATAAAGCCGTTCTGGAACAGGGGGTTGGGAATACCCGTCACCATATCTGCCCACCAGGGCACGTCTACGGAGTGGAATTCCAGTGCCAGCACGTTGTGCATAGCAGCGGCGGTATGTACGGCTGCCAGGCATGCCACGGGGCTCTCTGCCATATGAACTGCGGTAGCTACGCCATACTCGTCTGCCATATCGGCGATCTTCTTCAGCTCCAGGGCACCGCCACAGGTCAGAATGTCGGGGTGGATCACGGATACACCGCCTGCCTTGAACAGGGTCTCAAAGCCCTCCTTCAGGTAAATGTCCTCGCCGGTGCATACGGGGATGGTGGTGCTGTTTCTCAGGCGGACGTACTGCTCGGTGTACATCCAGGGCACCATGTCCTCGATCCACGCCAGATTGTAGGGCTCCATTCTGCGAGCAAAGCGGATGCAGTCCTCTACGCACACGTGGCCGAAGTGGTCGATGGCCAGGGGCACCTCGTAGCCGATGACCTCACGGACCTCCTTCACGTAATTTTCCAGGTAATCCAGACCCTTCTCTGTCAGGTGGATACCCGTGTGGGGATGGGCGGTGGTGACGATGGCATAGCTCTTCTGATGGCGTACCATGTCTGCGGTTACGCTGCCGCCCTGCACGTTCAGGATGTGGGAGGCGTAGGTCTTCATATCCTCGATAAAGCCCAGGGGGGCATTGATGGTGCCGGGCTCGTCCAGGAGCAGACCGATGCCCAGGTCCATCTTAAGGAAGGTGAAGCCCATATCCATTCTCTTCTTCAGGGCCAGACCCATATCGTGGCCGGTATGCTTACCGTCTACGTCGGTGTCGCAGTATACACGCACCTCGTCACGGAACTTACCGCCCAGCAGCTGATACAGGGGCACGCCGTATGCCTTACCTGCCAGGTCCCACAGGGCGATCTCAATGCCGGATACGCCGCCGCCCTGACGGGAGGGACCGCCGAACTGCTTGATCTTACGGAAGATCTTGTCTACGTTACAGGGGTTCTCGCCCAGAATACGGCTCTTCAGCATCAGGGCGTAGGTCTTGGAGGATGCGTCACGCACCTCGCCAAAGCCACTGATCCCCTGGTTGGTATCAATTCTCAGGATGGTACAACGCTTAGGGGCACCGTCGATGTCCACGAAGCGCATGTCGGTAATTCTCAGGTCGGTGGGGTTAGAGCAATAGTTCATTTTGACACCTCTTATGCCTTTACAGTGTGGTTTTGGGGCTGGTCTTTCTTATGGCTGATGGTCTTTTGGATCTGGGTATCACCTATGGTGATCTCTACGTCGTAGTCACCCCAGAAGCCACGGAAGTCCACCTGACCCTTTTCGTCGGTTACCAGCTCTGCCTCGGTGTGCCATCTCTTGGTCACCAGCTCCTTCAGGCGGAGGAAGGCAGGCTTGGGAGACAGGTCAAAGTGCAAAAGACCGCCGTGATAGTAGTTCTCTCCCTTTTCCATCTCTCCGGGCTCGGCACCAAAGCCGTAGCCGTCCACCAGGTTCCAATAGATCACCTGGTCGATGGCGGGATGTGCAAACCAGAGGGTGTAGAGGTTTTCGATCACGTCTGCCTGGAATTCCTCGTCCTCCTTCTCCCAGGAATAGGAGGGAATGGTCACCTCGGAAATAGAGAGGTGAGGCACCAGTCTGGTGTAGGAATTAAACAGGCTATTCTGATATTCGGGGTCGTATAGCTTCTTGAAGGTGATGTTCCACTCCTCTTTTTCTCTGGTGTAGAACATATGGAACTGCATGGCATACTCGTCGATGCGGTAGCCCATGCGGACCAGCTTCTCCAGCTGCAGATAAGAGTTATCCCAGCCGCCCACGTTCAGGGGGCGCCAGCACCAGTTGTCGTTTAAGGAGATACGGTTGTTCGGGAAATATTTCTCGGCCTTCTCATAGCACCAGGGGAGATAGTCGGGGGCGAAATAGAACTCTGTAATTCCCTTTTCCCAGAACATTTCGTTGGTAACCTCAATGGTGGGAATGCGGTGGGCGTAGCAGCGGGAGATTTCGGCGAAGCGCTCCTCCAGCAACCCCTTTACGGTATCCACGTCCAGGCCGGACAGCCATTTCGGGAAGTGCTGCTCGTATGCCAGGGCGTGCTCACGGGGCTCAATGCCGTTTGCCTCGCAGAATGCCAGACAGGCGTCGGGGGTGGGACGGCGGTAGATGTAGGGGCTGTCCACCTCGTAGCGGGTCTTGCCCTGCTCAGGCTCCAGGGTATTCCAGTAGAAGGGGATGGTTGCCATGTTGAACAGGGAGGTAAACTGCTCCTTGTAGCTGGCGTTCTTCTCCTCCGTTTCAAAGCCGTCCAGCATGAAGATGTTGGCACCGAACTTGAAGGCATGGTTTTTCAGGTTTACCTTCACCTTGGCACCCTTTAAGGGGTTGCCCTGTGCGTCAACCACCGTAATGGTGGCGTCGCCCTTGCGGTTACGCTCAATGCTTTCCTCGGCCTTCTCGCGCCACTCCTTCTTTTCAAAATGCTCTAGCAGCTTTCTTCTTTCGCTCATGAGTACTTCCTCCTTGTCCCACTATGTGGTATTTTTCTTTATCATACCACATCGCACGCGTGGGATAATACCTAAAATTTGATAGGAAAGGTTGACTTTTCGAAACAAATTTCCTATAATACAACCAAAAGGAGGTGGAAAAGTTATGTTTTTCGAAAAGGAAAGCCTATCCTTTCGCATCCTGGACGTTTTGTATCTGGACCAAAAAAACACCTCCTCCGTCAACACGGGGCGAAATTTCCACGCCCTATCCTACCGCTTCCACTCAGACGCCCGCATCCAGACACCCCGTGGATGCGTGGATATGCAGGACACCGCCCTCGCCTATTTTCCCGCCCGTCTGGATTACAGCCGCACCGCCACCGTCGATGAAATGATCGTGGTGCATTTCGATACGGGTGACCGCGGTGGAAAAGAGCTGGAGTGGCTCCTCCCTGAGGATCCCGCCACCATGGGTACCCTGTTCAGACAGCTCTACACCCTGTGGGTGCAGAAGGCACCCGGGTATCGGCACCGTGCCTCCGCCCTGTTTTGCGAGATCCTCGCCCTTTGCCACACCCAAAGATACGTGCCTAAGACCCGGGGCTCTAAAATTCAGGCCTCGGTAGAATATCTGCAAAGGAATTTCCTCCGCCCCGACCTGACCCTGGAGGAGGTGGCAAAGCAGTCCTATATGAGCCAGGTGTATTTCAGGCGGCTGTTCAAGGAGGAGTTCGGCACCTCCCCCAAAAAATATATTTTAGAGCTCCGCATCCGCCACGCCGTGGGGCTCATCTCCGCCGGCTACTACTCTCTTGGGGAGGTGGCAGAGCTGTGCGGCTACCGCGACTACAAATATTTCTCCGTGGAATTCAAACGCCTCATGGGCGTCTCCCCCTCCGAATATTCCTACAATTACGAATAAAAGAGCAGACATACAAGATTTGTGCATCTTGCGTGTTTGCTCTTTCTGCTTGTATATGGGTTTGGGCGGAGCTGCTTTGCCTGCGGCAGATCCTCTCGGCTCTGCCCAGAATGGCATCCGCCCGATGGGCGGCATGGCATCAGACCTTTGGTCTGGATATCACCGGACCAACGGTCCGTGCATCCTCTCTTATCCGAATTTTTTCGCCCCGACGTATTCGTCGGCGTGCTCAGGACCCCTCTTTCTTTTGTGGGTCAGCAGCCACCGGAAGACCTCGTAGTTCGAATAGGTATCGCTCCAGGCGTCGTGGGATCTATGGGGATAGACGGTCAGCCTTGCCTCTCCGCCCGCACGGTTCACGGCGTCCACCATTTTTTTAGACTCCTCCACCAGCACGGTTCCGTCCTTCTCCCCGTGAAACGCCCAGACAGGCAGCCCCGCCAGCCTTGCTGCGTTCCAGTACATACCGCCGCCGCAGATGGGCACGATGGCGGCAAACTGCTCCGGCATGCTCATGGAGAGCTGCCACGTGGCGTATCCGCCCATGCTGGCACCCATCACGTAGATCCTCTCGGGATCCACGAAGTCAAGGGCAGAAATATCCCTCGCCAGTGCCTCCAACGCCTCAAAGTGGTCAAACCAGCTGTTTTTCGAGCATTGGGGTGCAACCGTGACGAAGGGGAAGCCCTCGTGCTTTGCCGTCAGGGTAAAATAGGGGTTGCCCCTGAGGCTGTCCAAATTGCTTCCTCTGCTCCCCGCACCGTGCAAAAAGAGAATGGTGGGATACCTCTCCCCTGCCGCAAAGCCGTCGGGGAAGGAAAAAATACAACGAAGCCCCTGTATGGTATAATGCTCTTGCTTCACGAATATCACCGTCCTTTTGCACCTATTATAGCACACCTTTTGCGAAATGCAAAATGCAAAAATCTCGGCTCTGCCGAGAATGGAATCCGTCACAAGACGGCATGGCATCAGACCGGAGGTCTGGATCTCATCCGCCGTCAGGCGGCATGAAGCCCGCAGTGCCGCGGCTTTTGGACAAAAAACCGACCCTGTCGGGTCGGTCTGTTTTACTAGAATATTCGCTAAAGCGAAGATGTTTGTGGCGGAACTTCCTCTCGCCAGCGGAGGAAGGTTCTCCGCCACACATACGAACCTAGTTCCGCTTCGCTTCGCTTGCGTAACTAGGTGAGAAGCCGCAGTGCTGCGGC
>JAZORW010000022.1:0-3320 GCA_045656805.1 Eubacteriales bacterium
CGGCTCGGTCACACTCGGGGGAAAACAGCACACCGTGCTGTTTTCTAAGACCCTCGTGCCGCTTCGCTACTTCGACGTACCGTTGTACGCCTTTAGGTCGCGAACGGGGCTTTCTGCACAAAATTAGTGTGCTACGCGAAGGAAAAACGCAAAAAAGGAATTGCACCTTGCGTGCAATTCCTTTTTTGCTTCTTTACAGAGGGGTGGTCTGAACTATAGAAAAGTTAGATGTCCCCGTTGAAAAATTGGTTTGTTTAGTAATTTTCGTCTTGGAAGGAGCCTTCCCTTATTCCTCGTGGCCGGGGAGGGATTTTTCCACGAAGGCACCCTGGGTGCGGAGCTGGGTGAGGAGGGCGTCGGTGGGGACTGCCCCTACGGTGGTGCCGTGCTGGCTTGCCAGTGCTACGCCAACGCCTGCTGCCTCGCCCAGGGCGGCGGCGAAGGGGATGACGCGGTAGGATGCCTGGGCATCGTGGTCAGAGGAGATGCAGCGGCCTGCTACCAGCAGGTTCTGGCTTCCCTTGGGTACCAGACAGCGGTAGGGGATGGTGTAGTAGGCGTAGTCGGGGAAGTAGTAGTGAGAGGTGCCGGAGCCCTCGGGGTTATGGATGTCGATATCGTAGTTGCAGGCGGCGATGCCGTCGTCGAACTTACGGCATGCCAGCAGGTCGTCCTTGGTCAGGGTGTATTCGCCCACGATCATACGGGACTCTCTGACACCAATGTGAGAGCCGGAGGAGAGCAGGGTTGCCTTCTCACAGCCAGGGACGTATTTACGCAGGAAGCGGAACATCTCCCATACCTGCTCTCTTGCCTCCATTTCGGCGTAAGTGAGATCCAGGGGGTCTACGGGGTTACGCTTTACCACACGGGTGGTATTGAAATGCACCACAGAGGGAGAGGCGGTGGGGAATGCCAGAATGTTCTCACGGGGGTTGGTGATCTCGCCCCGTGCCTTTGCCTCCAGGTAGTACTGCTGGAATTCCTTACCGGACTTCCAGAAGGTGGCGGTGTCAATATCGCCCACGCGGAAGCATAGGGTCATGGGCTGGCACAGGTTATCGCTCTCACGGCCCAGGCGGGTCTCAAAGCCTGCCAGGTATGCCAGCTCAGCGTCACCGGTACAGTCGATAAAGCGGTCGGCAGTCAGGGTTACGGTGCCGCCCTTAACGGCGAAGGTGGCGTCCTTTACCTTCCCATCCTCGGCGGTGGCGGCAATCAGCTTCGCATGGTACAGCACCTCCGCACCTGCCTCCTTCACCATACGGGGGAGCAGGATCTTAATATATTCATCACTGAAGAAATCCATGGGGAACTTATCGTGGGGGCGTCCTACGGGGGCACCCTCTGCCTCACGCACCATTTCGCCGTGGCGACGGGTCATTTCCAGGAATATACCCTTTACCAGCAGCTCGCCGTCCGCGCGACGGCTAACGGGGGTCCAATAGGGCATAAAGGGCAGAACCAGCATATTGTTCATAGCACCGCCCAGGGCGTTTCCTGCCTCTATGAGCAGAACCTTCTGCCCCAGACGGGCAGCGGCAACGGTAGCGGCAAAGCCTGCGGGACCGCCGCCAATCACGATTACGTCATAATGCTTCATTTTGTATCTCCTTTAAGAGGTTTTCTCCCCCCGGTGGGGATGGGGGAGCACCAAAAGAATTCTAACATAAAGCCCGGGGAAAGTAAAGGGGCAGGGAGCATTTTCTCATGCGTGTGCTTCATTAATTAAAGCGTGCGTGCCCACGCACGCCTGTGTCCGCACGCAGGGGTGCCCGCCCGCGCTTGCCCGCACCCACGCGCGTATACGCGTGCGTACGCACGCAAGGGAAGACGAGAGGTGAGGAGGTGTATGGAAGGAGATGGAAATGCAGTGCTTTTTGGCGAACAGCATTTGTAAATAAATTGTAAAATCTATATAGATTGTAAATTTTCTGTTAATGAAAAACGCAGAGGAACAGAGAGGGTCAGGGGAGGGGAGTGGGGTGGCATAAAGGGGAAAGCCGCTATTATTTTATAAAAATATAACAAATATTTTCAAAAAGTATTGACAAGTCCTACAACCTTTGGTAAAATAATCCTTACTGTGAAAATGGGGCAATGTGGCTCGTCGGGAGGCGACAGGTTTTCCTTGGCGATGCGACATTCTCTTTTTCTCGCACGCGTGTGTATAAGGGGGTATTTTGCCCTTTTTTGCGTGTGTGCACGCATATATACAGGCGTGGCTCGCCGCCCTGCGGTGTCACTTAATTTCGGAATTTTTAAGAATGGAGTTGATAATATGCTTAAGCCCCAAAAGTTAGGCAAGACTACCAGAATGAGTTTTTCCAAGCTGCAAGATGTTCTGGAAATGCCCAACCTGATTGAGGTGCAGAAGAAGTCCTTCGAGTGGTTCTTGAAGGAGGGTCTTCGCGAGGTTTTGCACGATGTATCTCCCGTTGTGGATTTCTCGGGCAAGCTCAAGATCGAGTTCGTGGACTATACCATGGACGACAAGGCCAAGTATTCCATCGAGGAGTGCAAGGAGAGAGATGCCACCTATGACGTGCCCCTGCGTGTCAGCGTACGCCTGACCAACGAGGAGACCGGCGAGGTAAAGCAGTCTGACGTTTATCTGGGTAACTTCCCCATGATGACCGAGACCGGCTCTTTCGTTATCAACGGTGCAGAGCGTGTCATCGTTTCCCAGCTGGTACGTTCCCCCGGTGTGTACTATCCTCAGGCCACTGTGGACAAGGCCGGTCACCACACCTACACCGCCACGGTAATTCCCTACCGCGGTGCATGGCTTGAGTATGAGACTGACTCTGCCGACATCTTCTACGTGAAGATCGACAAGACCAGAAAGATTCCCATCACCACCTTTATCCGTGCCCTGGGCGTGGAGAAGGATGAGGAGATCCTTGCCCTGTTCGGACAGGAGCCTATTCTGGTATCCACCTTCGGTAAGGATGAGAGCTTCAGATCTGCTGAGGAGAACAACACCTCCATGCGTGAGGAAGCCCTGAAGGAGATCTACAGAAAGCTGCGTCCCGGTGAGCCCCCCACGCTGGAGAGTGCCGAGATGCACCTGAACAATCTGTTCTTCGATCCTAAGCGGTACGACCTGTACCCCGTAGGTCGCTATAAGTACAACAAGAAGCTGGCGCTGGGCCACAGAATCGCGGGCTATGCTCTGACCCGCCCCGTGGTAAGCCCCATCACCGGTGAGCTTCTCTTCGAAGCAGGTCATCGCCTGACTGCGGAAGAAGCTATGACCGTTGAACGGGCCGGCGTTTGCCAGGTTTACCTGGAGCTGGATGACAAGACCGAGGTCAAGG
>JAZORW010000023.1:0-2876 GCA_045656805.1 Eubacteriales bacterium
GTAGGAAATCTGGAAAACGTGGGATACGCCAAGGAAGGCACCGAGGGCATGTACAACATCTTCATGATGGAAGAGCTGCATAGCATATTTGCGGTGGGTGCCGGTGCTGTGACAAAACTGGTTTCCCGAAAGCCAAAGGAACAGGGCGGTAGCCGAATTGAACGCATCTTTACCCCCAAATATCCCTACGAATATCTGCGGGATGCAGATCTTATCCGTACAGGCGACCCGGAAAACGGAAGACCCTCTGTGCGGGACCGTATCGTAGAATTTTATAAAAATAACGAATTAATTCCCTAAAGGATACTCGCTTATAGGAAACAGGACTTTTGCATATACTGTTTCACATAAGCGAGTTTTTTCTTTTTGGGGGTGTACGTGAGGCAAAAACAGCGACAGAGCAGTGTAGCCCGTGGGGTGCTGACACTTACTCTTGCCAGCATCTGTGTAAAGGTGATAGGGCTATTTTATAAGATACCTCTAACCTACGTTCTTGGGGACGAAGGAATGGGGTATTTTAATGCTGCCTACACCATCTATGCCTGGCTGTATATGTTGTCGACCGCAGGGTTTCCCGTGGCAGTGTCTATTATGGTCAGCGAGGCGAGAGCCAGGGGACAGGGAGAGGTTGTGAAACGTACCCTAAAGCTGACAGGAGCCGTGCTGGTGGCCCTGGGACTGTTGACCACAGCCTTTATGATGGGATTTGCACGGCAGATCGCATTGCTTTTGGGGACGGGGGACGCCTATTATACCATCCTCGCTATTTCTCCTACCTTGCTTCTTATTTGCATTTCCTCTCTCTTCCGCGGATGCTTCCAGGGATATGAAAATATGATGCCCACAGCCCTGTCACAGCTAATAGAGGCAGTGGGGAAGGTAGCGGTGGGGATGACTCTCGCCACCTATGCCTTAAGGCGTGGATATTCCTTGCCTGTGATTTCCGCTTTTGCGGTGGCAGGAGTTACCCTGGGGACACTGATCAGTACCATTTTCTTGGCTCTTCGCTTTCTGTTCGCTAAATACAGGGGTGAGCTGAAGGTGAATAGCGTAGGGGAAGTGGAGGGGCTGACTGACGGTAGAAGAGATATTCTGAAACGCCTGTTGGCAATTGCCCTGCCGGTAACGGTCAGTTCTTCTGTCATGAGCCTTACAGGTCTGATAGACCTGGGGGTGATGATCCGCCGCCTGGTGTTTGCCGGATATACGGAGGCACAGGCAACGGCACTGTATGGAAATTACACCACACTGGTGGTGCCCATGTTTAATCTACCCTCTGTTTTGATCTCACCTATTGCTGCGGGGATCATTCCGGCTCTTTCGGTGGCGGTGTCACAGAAAAATCGGGAGAAGGCAAAGAGCCTTATGGACGGTGCGTTTCGCACCACAGCCCTGATTGCCCTGCCTGCTATGCTGGGCATGGCAGTGTTTTCAAAGCCGATACTGGCGCTACTGTATCCCCCCGAGAGTGTAGAGGGTGCCTATGCTCTCCTGACGCTTGTGTCGCCCGCCATCTATTTCGTATGTCTTTTGTCTGTATCCAGCGCGGTACTGCAAGCTACGGGGCATGCCCGTGTGCCTATGGTAGCGATGCTGATGGGCGGGATCGGAAAGGTAGCGATCGGATATATACTTCTGGGAGATCCCGGGGTGGGGATCTTCGGGGCACCTGTGGGGACGGTGCTATGCTACGTGGTGGCGTTGTTTGTAAACCTGGGTGTGCTGGTGGGACGGGTAAAATATCTGCCCCCTGTAGGGCATCTGGTATGGCGTCCTCTCTTGGCATCCTGTGTTGGAATCGGGAGTGCAGCCTGGCTTTATTTCTATTTTTTGGCCCCACTTATGCCTCGTGCAGGAACCCTGGTGGCAGTGGGAATAGCTATGGTGTTTTATCTGCTGATATCCTACGGAATTGGGTCTGTCAGCCAAGAGGATTTCAGGCAAATACAGGTTTTTAGGACAAGAAAACGTGTAGAGAGTCGCGGTTAGAAAAAGGGTACAAATCCGACATGACCCTAAAACAAGGCTTTTTTGCCTGATTTTCTTGGTGATTATGACTAAAACCACAAAAGAAAATTGCTATATTAAACGAATATTTGGCATCCTACACAAAAGCCCTTGCATAATCTGAACGGAAATGGTATACTTTTAATGGAAGTCCCTAAAAAACACAAAGAAAGGCTGTGAAAGTTATGAACAAGACCCAATTGATCCAGGTTGTTGCTGAGAAGACCGAGCTCACTAAGAAGGAGGCAGAGGCTGCCGTAAACGCTACCTTTGAGGCTATCGTTGAGGCTATGAAGGCTGGTGATAAGATTCAGCTGGTTGGCTTTGGCGTATTTGGCGTGAAGGACGTTGCTGCTAAGGAGTATGTAAACCGTTTTGGCGAAGGCCAGAAGGTTGTTAAGCCCGCTTACAAGAAGCCCACTTTCGCTGCTGGCAAGGGCCTGAAGGACGCTCTGAACTAATAGAATGCGCCTCGACAAATATCTAAAGGTTTCACGTATTATTAAGCGTCGTACCGTCGCAAACGATGCGTGTGATGCCTCCCACGTTACCGTCAACGGTAAAAGTGCAAAGGCATCCTACGACGTAAAGGTAGGGGACGTGATCGAGGTCAGCTTTGGTCAGAGAGCCCTGCGTGTGCGTGTCACTGATATTAAGGACACCACCAAAAAGGCAGAAGCCTCGGATATGTTTGAGGTAATTCCGTAAGTCATAGTGCATAAAACCTCCGCATAAACTGTACAAAGTTTGTGCGGAGGTTTTTTCTATGCAAGAGCAAGGAATGGGGGGCGTTGGGCATACCGTTACCATGCAGGATTGCCGTAAATTGTTTGTGAGTGGGGTGCAGGAGGTGCTGAGCTTTGACGAGG
>JAZORW010000024.1:0-2336 GCA_045656805.1 Eubacteriales bacterium
GACCGCTTGGCCTCCGACTTCCCCGTGCCCCCTCTCCCGGGCAGGCGGTAGTGCTGTATTCAGGAGACGCCGTCCTGGGTGGCGGGATTATCACACGCAATTAAGGAGTTCCCATGTTACTTGGTGTACTAGTCAATACAGCCACTGTGCTGGTGGGTAGCACTGCCGGCCTTCTCTTCCGCCACAGCTTACCTAAGCGGCTTACCGATGCGGTGATGTCAGCCCTGGCGGTGTGCGTCATCTTTATCGGCATCAGCGGTCTTCCTACGGAAAACGTGGGGGATAAGGCGCTGGTGGCAATTCTGGCAATGGCACTGGGCACCCTGCTGGGCACCCTCATAGATATTGATAAGGGGCTGAACCGCCTGGGTGAAAAAATTGACCGTCTTTTCCCCAAAAAGGAGGGCTCCGACAGACCCCCTCTCTCCCGTGGCTTTGTGTCTGCGTCTCTTATGTTCTGCGTGGGGGCTATGACCCTGGTGGGCTGCTTTGAGAGCGGCCTCAGGGGAGATCACTCTACCCTGTATGCAAAGTCGGTCTTAGACCTGGTGTCCTCCACCATGCTGGCGGCTACCCTGGGTATGGGAGTGTTGCTCTCCGCCCTGTTTGTTCTGGTGTTCCAGGGGGGACTGGTGCTGCTCTCCTCGGTGCTGGAGCCCGTTCTGTCTGATGCTATGATCGCCGATATCTCTATGGTGGGCTCTCTTATGATCCTGCTTCTGGGTCTGAATATTCTGGGCACCACTAAGGTAAAGGTGGCAAACATGACCCCCGCCCTGATCTTGGCCCCCTTCTTCACAGTCCTGATCTCCTGGATCTAACAACGATTTTTCAGGCGTTTCGCCGGAAAGTGCACGCATATGCAAAAAACTCTTGACCGCCGTAGCATAGATATGCTTAACGGCCCCATCCTGCCGAAGATACTTCTCTTCATTCTGCCCCTGATGGCTACCAACCTGCTTCAGGTACTGTACAACACGGCAGATACCATTGTGGTGGGTCTGTCCAGCGAAGCCAACGCCGTAGGCGCCATCGGTAGCACGGGTGCCTTTGCGAACCTGGTGCTGAACGTGGTCATGGGCTTCACCGTGGGCACCAACGTAGCGGTGGCAAAGGCACTGGGTGCAGGTGAGAGGGAACGGGTCAACCGCAGTGTACATAGCTCGGTCTGCATCTGCGCCGTATTCGGCATTTTGGCATCCATCATTGGCATTTCCATATCCCGCCCGGTGCTGCTCTCCATCATTGGCAGAGAGGGACGGCTGCTGGACCTGGCTGTGCTGTATGCCCGTATTTACTCTTTGGGGGTCCCCTTCAGCGCCCTGGCAAACTGCGCCATCTCCATCTTCCGTGCCAAGGGAGATACCCGCACCCCCCTATACGTTTTGTCCCTGACGGGTCTGCTGAACGTATGTCTTAACCTATTCTTCGTTTTGGTTTGCGGCCTGTCTGTGGAGGGGGTAGCTCTGGCTACCCTGATGGCAAACGCCACCTCCGCATTCATTCTGCTCTTCCGTCTGTCCCGTGACGAGGGTCCCTGCCGCTTCTCCCCCAAATCCCTTCGCTTTTATCGGAAGGAATCCCGTTTCATTATCCGCATGGGTATCCCCGCAGGTATCCAGGGGGCACTGTTTGCCCTGTCTAACATGGTGATTCAGAGTGCCATTCAAAAGGTGAATATCGCCACGTCCCCCGCAGGCGCTGCCTATGAGCCCGTGGTGCGTGGTAACTCTGCCGCCAAGAGCCTGGAGGCCTTCATCTACACCGCCACCAACACAGTCTACTCTGCCGCAGTGTCCTTCACCAGCCAAAACCTGGGTGCGAAAAACTACACCCGCATCCGTCAGGTGATCCTGCGGTGCTACGGGGTCACCACCTGTATCGCCCTGATCTTCGGTTCTTTCATCTTCCTCTTAAAGAAGCCCCTGCTGGCTCTGTATCAGGTGGTGGACGGGGCAGAAGGGTCTCTTGAAGCCATTGCTATGGATACCGCCACCCTGTGCCTCACCGTCTCCTGTACCTGCTTCTTCCTGGTGGCATGGCTGGAGGTTGGCTCCGGCTTTTTGCGGGGTCTGGGTCGTAGCATGACCTCCACCGTCATTAGCCTCATTGGCTGTTGTCTCTTCCGTCTTCTGTGGATCTCCTTTGTCTTCCCCCTGAAGGAAACTCTGCTCACCGTCTATCTCTGCCAGCCCATCTCCTGGGTGATTTCCATGGGCTTCCCCTTTGCCATCGGCATGTCCATCCTACGCCGTCTGAAAAGAGAACAGCTGTCAGAAGAAGCACCCCAAGCAACAGAGGTTTCTGCCTAAAAATATAAAGAGAGTGACCGATTG